>JBFJJW010000112.1:0-10811 GCA_041612095.1 Solimonas sp.
AGCGCACGCTCGCGGGCGGTCTCCATCAATGCCGCAGGTGCAACCAGTTCATCAAAAAAGCCCGCCTCGCGCGCGGCCCCGACCGGGAAGTACTCGGAGAGCGTCACCGCGCGCTGATACGCCGCGGGCGTCAGGCGGTGGTGCAGCATGGCCGCCGCCACCCGCGGCATGGTCAGACCCAGTGCGACCTCATTGGCCGATACCTTGAAGTTGCCTTCGCAGCCGATGATGTAATCGGAGCACAGCATCAGGAACACGCCCATGGCCAGCACATGGCCATTGCAGGCGGTGATCACCGGGTAGGGATAGGCCAGCACGCGCGCGGTCAAGGAGTAGCCGGCGCCCAGCATGCGCAGGGCCTCCACCCCGCCCCGCTTCATCACCTTGAGATCGAACCCGGCGGAGAAAACCTCTTCGCGACCGGTGAAGATGACGATCGCGCGATCGCCTTCGGCTCGGTCCAGCGCCGCGTTCAGATCGCGGAACATCTGAGGGGATAAGGCGTTGCGCTTGCCGTCGTCCAGGCGGATCGTGGCGATGCCGTCAGCCAACTGATAGTGAATGCCGCTTGTCATGATGCGCTCGCTCGGTGAGATGCAAGGATGGTGCGGTACAGGTTAGCAAGGGCCAGGGTGCGGCCCCAGCCCACTGGCGCGGAGTACAGAGACCGCGTGGTTGTCGGCCCGCCGCTTTCGCGCTATCTTCACTCTATTGTTATATCTTTAATACTTATGCTGCGGCCCAGGCCCAGCCAGTGGAGACAGCATGCGCGACTACTACGGCTACCGCAAAAAATTCGCCGTGCTGGTGCCCTCCACCAATACCGCAGTAGAGACCGAATACCACCGCATGTGCCCGGAGGGCGTGGTACTGGCCACGCGCGCCTGCGTGATTCCGCCGTTCTCGGTCAAGACCGAGGAAGACTTCGTCAATATGGTGAAAGCCATAGGCGCGGCAACCGAGCAGGGCCTGCGCGACGCGCTCACCTGCCAGCCGGATCATGTGATCTTTGGCTACTCCGCCGAAACCTTCTGGGACGGCAAGGAACGCTCGGACCGCGAGTTCCAGAAGTACAACGCCATCGCCCAGCAGGCGGGTGGCTGCAACATCACCTTCGGTGCGCAGGCGATCCTCGACGCGCTGGCCCGCTACCCCAAGAACAAGCGGCTGGGTGTGATCTCGCCGTATATGCCGGTAGGTGATCAGCAGGTGGTCAAGTTCCTTGCCGATATCGGCTACGAGGTCGTGCACATCAAGGGCCACCGCTCCGACTCGCCGGTGACCATCGCCCACGAAAGCTACGCCAAGACCCGCGAACTGGTGCGGCAGGTGGACGGCGAAGGCGTCGACGCCATCCTCCAGGCTGGCACCAATCTGTATTTCGTCGAACTGGCCGCGCAGCTGGAACAGGAACTCGGCAAGCCGGTGCTGGCGATCAACGCCATCACCTTCTGGCACGCACTGCGCAGCAACGGCATACCGGACCGCATCCGCGGCTTCGGTTCGCTGCTGGCCGAGCACTGAGGCCGTGCCGATACTGTTCGCTACCGTGCTGATCGACCTGATCGGCTTCGGCATCATCATTCCGATCCTGCCGTTCATGGCGCCGGCGCTCGGCGCCACGGTGTTTGATATTGCGCTGCTGCTGGCGGTGTACTCGGTCTGCGGCGGCTTGGTCGGGCCGTTCTGGGGTCGGCTCAGTGATCGCTGGGGCCGCAAGCCGGTGCTGCTGATCTGTCTGGCGGGCGCGGCGGTGGGAAACGTCATGCTCGCCTACTCCACCACACTGACCATGCTGTTCTGCGCGCGCGCGCTGGCCGGCATCATGGCGGGCAACTTTGGCGTTGCGTCCGCCATGGTCGCGGACATGAGCAAGCCCGAGGAGCGCGCCAGGAACATGGGCATGATCGGCGCGGCCTTCGGCTCGGGCATGGTGTTGGGTCCGTTCCTCGGCGGCGTGCTCGCCGGCGACGACGGCAACTTCATGCTCCCCGGCCTGTTCGCGGCGGGCCTGTCGGCCACGGCCATTGTTGCCGGCCTGCTGTTTCTCAAGGAGTCGCTGCCGGCCACGCAGCGCGCGGCCAATGCCAGTCATCGCCAACTGCACGGCGACGGCGGATCCATCCTGCGCATGCTGCGCGATCACAAGAACACGCTGCTGGCGGCGCAATACTTCCTCAACAACAGTTGCCATACCGCCGTGAGCTACCTGTTCCCGCTGTGGGTCGGCGCGTTTCTCGGCTGGGGCGCGAAGGAAGTCGGCATGGTGTTCGGTGTGCAGGGCATCGCCATGGTGATCGTCCAGGCCGGGCTGATCGGCATGCTGGTGAGAAAGATGGGTGAGCTGCGCTTGCTGCTGCTGGGCGCCGGCATGATGGCGGCCGGCTTTGCCGTCGCGGCGGCATCGGACAGCAGCGTCGGCATCCTCTTCGCCTTCTTTCTTGCGATCACCGGCGGCACGGTCAGCACGCCGGTACTCAACGCCCTGGTCGCCAATCGCACGCCGGTGCATCTGCGCGGCCGCATGCTCGGCACCACCAGTTCCAGTTCCGCCTTTGGCCGCGTATTCGGACCTTTGCTTGCCGGCGTGATGCTGAGCCAGTTCGGCTTTCACCTCGCATGGCTCAGCGGCACGCTGATCGCATTACTGATGGCCAGCTGGGCCATCAGCCAACTGCGTCTGCGCGCAGTGGACGTCGCAACGCCAACAGCGATGGCAATGGCGCCCGCCGGCGCAGCTGCAACCGGAGTAACTGACGATGGCCGTTGATCCCGAGACCTTCAAGGCGGTGATGGGCCAGTGGCCCTCGGGCGTTACCGTGGTGACCACCACCGACGACGCCGGCCCAGCCGGCATGACTGCGTCCAGCTTCTCCAGCGTGTCGCTGAACCCGCCGCTGGTGTCGATCTGCGTAGCCCGCAATCTCGGCATGCACGCGCGGCTGGAGCAGGCCGGAATCTTCGCGGTGAACATACTCGGCAAGGGCAATGTGGAGGACGGTCGGCGCTTCGCCGGCATGCTGCCCGGCGTCAGTGACCGCTTTGCGGGCATCACCACCTCTACCGCCGTCACCGGCGCTCCTCTGCTGGCCAACACCCTGGGCTGGGTGGACTGCAAGCTGTGGGCCGCGCACGACGGCGGCGACCATACGATCTTCGTCGGTGAAGTCCTGGCTGCCGGCATCGACAAGACCGCCGCGCCGCTGCTGTACCACTCGCGCTCCTGGGGACAGTTCGCGGATGTGCTGGCCAGTGAGGCGGCAATCATCCTCGCCGGCAGCGAAGCCGACGCGCGGGTGGTGAGTTGCGCGTTCGGCGCTACGGCACAAGCAGCGGACACGGTCGAGACCATTGTCGCCAAGGTGCAGCAGGTGATGGCGACGGCAGGGAACGCCAAGCTGCTGATCCTCGACGACGCGGCTGGCGCCGCCGATCCGCTCAGTGTGCGCCTGGTGATCCAGGCGATCGCCGGACTGGTGGGCCGCACGGCTGTGGCGCTGCGGCCCGGTGCCGGACCGATGGCGCTGGCCAACGTGCTGGTTGCACTGAAGTCCGGGATTCACCATCTCTCGGTGTCGGCGAACGCCGAAGGGCCCTATGTAGCCGAGGCCGATGTGCGCACGATGCTGACCCGCATGGGCGTCGCCATTCGCGCCTGATCCCGCATGGCCGGCTGACATGGACAAGACCTCCGTCATCATCGCCACGCTGATCGTCTACAAGCTGCTGTTGATCGCGGTCGGCTTCTGGGCACAGCGCCGCACCCACACGGAAGAGGACTTCTTTCTCGGTGGCCGCGGGCTAGGCCCCGTGGTCGCGGCCATCAGCTACTCCGCCAGCTCATCCTCGGCGTGGACACTGCTCGGAGTCACCGGCGCGGCCTATGTCATGGGCATTTCCGCGCTGTGGCTGGTGATCGGCGCAGTGTTCGGCATGTTGCTGGCCTGGACTTTTGTCGCACCGCGGCTGATGAGACTCAGCCATCGTGATCGCCTGATCACGCTCACCGACCTGCTGGCACAGGGTACGCAAGGCGCCTGGCGCAAAGCCATCATCTACAGCGCCTCGCTGATCATCCTGTTTGCATTCTCGTTCTACGTGGCCGCCCAGTTCCAGGGCGCCGGCAACACTTTTCACCAGAGCTTCGATCTGTCGATGGTCGAGAGCATCGTGCTCGGCGCTGCGATCATCATGATCTACACCCTGCTCGGCGGCTTCTGGGCGGTCAGCGTCACGGATACCGTGCAGGGTCTGCTGATGGCGGGCGCGGCGATCCTGCTGCCGGTGGCGGCCTACATCGAAGTTGGCGGCTACGATGGCTTTATCCGCGGCCTGCACGCGGTCAGCACACCGGAGCAACTCAGCCTCAGCGGCAGAAATGCCGGCCTGATTGCTGTCGGCTTCGTGCTCAGCACCGCCGGGGTTGCGTTGGGCACCTTCGGCCAGCCACATCTGCTGGTGCGCTTCATGGCCCTGCGCGACATCACCGCGCTGCGTCAGGCGCGCGTGCTCACCGTGCTGTGGTTTCTGCTGGTGTTCGGCGGCATGTGCTTCGTCGGTCTTGCCGGCCACATCCTGATTCCCAACATCGCCAATCCGGAAACCATCTTTTTTGCGCTCACGGATCACCTGTTCCCGACCCTGATAGCCGCGGTGATGGTTGCGGCCGTGCTGTCGGCGGTGATGTCCACCGCTGACAGCCAACTACTTGTGGGCGCATCCGCCGTTGCCCACGATCTGGGCCTGAGCCGCCGCTTTCCAGGTCAGGCTTTGCTGATCTCACGGCTGTCCATCGTCGCGTTGGTAGTCCTCGCCGTGATCGTGGCGCTGACCTTGCCTTCAAGCATCTTCGATCGCGCCCTGCTGGCATGGACGGCGCTGGGCGCGGCCTTCGGGCCGCTGGTGCTGTTTCGGGTGAGCGGCATCGGGGTCAGTCAACGCGGGGCCTTCCTGAGCATGACCACCGGTTTTCTGTTGGCAGTAGTGTTCCACTTCAATCCCGGCGGCTTCACCCAGACCCTGCTGCACGCACCGGTGCCGGCCGCCCTGTTTGAACGGATCGGTTCGTTCATGGCCGGCGTGCTGATACTGCTGCTGTCACGCACGCCGAGCACCGCATCGCCAGCGCCCGGCCTGCCCAAGCCGCACACCGCCTGAGGCGTCGCCCACAAAAAAACCCGCGATCAGCGGGTTTCTTCGTACCTCAGCCCCGTTCCCGACAGAACAGGGTACAAATTGGCGGAGAGGGTGGGATTCGAACCCACGGTACGCTTGCGCGTACGCCTGATTTCGAGTCAGGTACATTCAACCGCTCTGCCACCTCTCCGTGGCGCGGGATTTTATCAGTGTTCGACGGCAGAACACACCGGTTCGCGTAAAAAATACCCATCGGCCCCGATGCCGGAACCGCATGTGGTAGCGTCCGGTCGTAAGGACCACACGCAGTCCCGATATCCCAATAATGAATCTGACGGCATCACCTCTGTCCCGTCTCCGGCTGTCGGCGCATCAGCGCTCGGCACTGCTGCTGGGCGTGGCCTTGCTGATACCGCTGGGGCTGCTCTCCACCTGCTCACCGAAACGCAGCACGCTGGAGGAAATCCATGCGCTGGGTGTGCTGCGCGTGTCCACGGTCAACAGCCCGACCACCTATTACATAGACGCCGGGGGCGACCCAACGGGGTTTGAATACGAGCTGGCGCAGGGCTTCGCCGAACATCTGGGGGTGAAGCTGGAACTGTCGGTTGCCGCCAGCCCGCCGCAGGCACTGGAGCAGGTTGTCGGCGGCCAGGTTCATCTGGCCGCCGCCGGCCTCGGTGTGAGTCCGGGCCGCAGCCAACTGGTGCGCTTCTCGCCAAGGCTGTTGCAGGTGGTGCCGCTGCTGGTGTATCGCCAGGGTCAACCACGCCCCAAGGACCTCGGCGACCTCAACGGTCAGCTGCGTGTAGTCAAGGACAGCGTGCAGGCTGAGCACCTGCGGGAGCTGGCCCCGCGTTACCCCACGCTTGCATGGGATGAGAGCGACGACCTTGAAGCCGAGGACCTGCTGTTCAAGGTTGCCGAGGGCGAGCTCGACTACACCATCGCCAACTCCGATCTGGTTGCCATCAACCAGCGCTACTACCCCAAGCTGCGCGCCGCATTCTCCGTGGCCGACTCGCAGGACATTGCCTGGGCCCTGCCCTCAGACGGTGATTCCAGCCTGCTCGATGCGGTGACCGCGTATCTGCACTCCGTCGGCGAGGAGGAGCTGGCGCGCATCAAGGATCGGCACTTCGGCCACATCGAACAGGTGGACGCGTTCGGCGCGCTGACGCTGGCCACCCACGCCGAGACCCGCCTGCCACGCTACAAGGCCGCGTTCGAGGCCGCGTCCAGGAAAACCAAGATTGACTGGCGCCTGCTGGCGGCCATTGGCTATCAGGAATCGCATTGGGATCCGGGCGCGGTCAGCCCCACAGGGGTCCGCGGCATCATGCAGCTCACCAATGCGACTGCCGCGTTTCTCAACGTGGCCGACCGCGAAGACCCGATACAGAGCATTCACGGCGGCTCCCGCTATTTCAGCCAGCTGCTGGCACAACTGCCGGCCGAAATCAGCGAGCCGGATCGCACCTGGATGGCGCTGGCCGCCTACAACATCGGGCTCGGCCACCTGCTCGACGCGCGCCGACTGACAGTGGAACGCGGCGGCGATGCCAACCGCTGGCTCGACGTACGCCAGACCCTGCCGCTGCTCAGCCAGAGCAAGTGGTACAGCAAGACTCGCCACGGCTACGCCCGCGGCCAGCAGGCCGTGATCTACGTGGGCAACGTGCGCACCTACTACGACATGCTGACCTGGATCACCGGCGGCCCGGTGCCGCAGCCGCAACAGGCACCGGAACCGCAGCCGCTGCCGCCCGAACCGGAGCGGCGGCGCGACCCGCTGGACATCAACTCCCCGATACTCTGAGCACCTCCCCCGTTCTTGCGCTCAGCCTGACCCGCCACGTTCCCCGACCATGACCGAGATTTCTGCCGCGCTGCGGCCAGATGCCGCAGCTCGACCTTTCCGCCTGGGCTATCGCCCTGAAATCGAAGGCCTGCGCGCCATCGCCATCCTGCTGGTGGTACTGGCGCACGCGAAAGTTCCGGGTTTCGACGGCGGCTTTGTCGGCGTCGACGTGTTCTTTGTGCTCTCCGGTTATCTGATTACGTCCTTGCTGCTGGACGAACTCAACACCAGCGGCGATCTCAACATCGCCAGCTTCTATGCCCGACGCCTGAAACGCCTGCTGCCGGCCTTGCTGCTGGTGCTGCTCTGCGGCTCCGCGCTGGCCGCGCTGCTACTCGCGCCGTTCGAACAGGTCGAACAGTCGCTACCCGTGGCTGCGGCAGCGGTATGGCTCAGCAATCAGCTGTTCTCTCAGGCCAAGCTGGACTATTTCGGATCGGACGCTGACAGCAGCCTGTTCCTGCACACCTGGTCGTTGGGGGTCGAAGAACAGTTCTACCTGGCCTGGCCCGCCCTGGTGATGTTTCTGCTCGGCGCCTGGCACTGGCAGGGCGGCGGTTTCAATCTGCGGCGCCTGCGTGGCGGCTTGCTGGCCACCGCCACCGTTACCTGGGTGCTGTCGGTGTTTCTGACCTATACGCAGCCGGCATCCGCCTTCTATCTGGCGCCCTCGCGAGCCTGGCAGTTTGCACTGGGCGCATTGGTCCTGCTGTACACGCAGCAGAGCGCGTTTGCGATACCGCGGGCATTGCGACTGATGGCCGGCTGGGCCGGTCTGCTACTGGTACTCGGCGCAGCCTTCACGCTTGATGCCGAAACCGCCTACCCCGGTTTCGCGGCGCTGGCGCCCACCGTGGGTACCGCGCTGATCCTGCTGTTTGCCCGGCCAACCGATCCCCGCTCGGTTCACCAACTGCTGTCGACACGCCCGATGGAGGCCATCGGCCGCGTGTCCTATGCCTGGTACCTGTGGCACTGGCCGATCCTGCTGCTGGGCGCAACCGTGGTTGGCTCCAGTCTTGGCGCGAACCTCGGGCTGGCCCTGCTTGCACTCGTACTCGCGGCCCTCACCTATTGGCTGATCGAGACCCCGATACGTCGGCTCCATTCACGACTGGCACGCCCCGCGATCGTGATCACGGTTTCGGTGGTCTTGATGGCGGCAGCGGTCTGCGCGGCACTGAGCTGGAATACCGCCGCACGCGGCTGGGCAGAGTCGCCGTCTCACGAGCGCTACTCCGCAGTCCGCATGGATGTACCCAAGCTCTATGCCTATCGCTGCGATGACTGGTTCCACTCCGCCAACGTCAACATCTGCCAGTTCGGCAACGAGAAGGCCGAGAAGCGCCTGCTGATCATCGGTGACAGCATCGGCCTGCAGTGGTTTCCGGCCATCACCCGCATCTACGAGCGCAAGGGCTGGCAGATACTGGTACTGACCAAGTCGTCTTGCCCGATGGTGGATCAGGCGTACTTCTACAGCCGCATAGGTCGTGAGTATGTGGAATACACGCAGTGGCGCAATCAGGTGTTGCAGCTCGTGCCCGACCTGCACGCGGACACGGTGATCCTCGGCTCGTCCTACAACTATCCGTTCAGTCACGATGAATGGGTCGCCGGCACCCGCCGCATACTGGATCGCATCGGGCCCGCCACCGCCCAGGTATTCCTGCTGCAATCGACCCCACCGCTGGGCATCAACGGCCCGGACTGCCTGTCGCGGCGACACTGGCGCGCGGAGCGCGGTTTGGGGCTGCCGCTACCCGCCTGTGCAACCGAGGTGCGGAATGCCCGGCTCGACACAGCGCGGGAATCGCTGGTCGCCGCGGCGGCACCGTACGCCAATGCCCACGTCATCGACATGAGTGAGTACATCTGCCCCGAAGGGCGCTGTGCGGCTGACCGCGACGGCATGATCGTGTTCCGCGACCGCGTGCACGTCACAGCGACGTACATCACTCAACTCACAGACGAACTGGAACGTGCCCTCAACGCGGCAGAACAGGAGTCCAGCCCGCGCTAAGCGGGCTGGCTGCTGCACTCAGGCGTCCTTCAGGCGCAGGCGCTCCACCACGCGCCCGTGCTGCAGGTGCTCCTCGATGATTTCATCCACGTCCTCCTCGTCGACGTAGGTGTACCAGACAGCGTCCGGATACACGACGAGGCAGGGGCCCAGCTCGCAGCGATCGAGACAGCCGGCCTGGTTGATGCGCACCTTGCCAGGGCCGGCGAGGCCCAGCTGCTTTACCTGCTTCTTGGCATAGTCGCGGACCCGGGTTGCGCCCTTGTCGTTGCAGCAGCCGCGCGCGCCCGGCTCACGCTGGTTGCAGCAGAAAAAGACGTGGTGCCGGTAGTGGCTCATGACGTGCCGAAGCTGTACGACAGGTTCACGGCGGTCAGCGTATCGGTCTTCTCGGTACCCACCGGCACATCGGTGCTGTTGCGGACCGTGTACGAGAGCAGTGCATACAGATTGCCAATGATCGTCAGCTTCAGCTCGGACACCGATTCGGTGAAGGTGTTGGATTCGCCGTTCTCGACCTTCAGCGTCTGCTTGAAGCTGCTGCTCTCGGACAACGTCCAGACATACTTTCCGGAGAGACGGCCAATCAGCTCGCTCTCCTTCTCGCCGGTGACGTTGGCCTCGGTCTGACGCGCACCGGCGCCCACTTCCAGATCCAGTGCATGTACTGGCCCGGTCAGCACCCTGCGACCGTAGCCGACGGTTTCCGCCGTGCGCTCGCGAATGCCGGCGTAGAGATCCTTTTCCCAATCCACGGCTGCGAACACGTAGTCGTGCTCGGTGAAGTTGTAATCCAGCTTGTCGCCAACGGTGTAGCGCTCTGCCGTGGCCCCCTCCTCATCGGAACTGCCGAGCGCGGTGGCGGCAAAGCTGTTCTTCCATGCGTCCTGCGTGTAGTCCAGGGCCAGCTTGCCGTTGAGCGAGCGTGTGTCGCTGTTGCCAGAGGTCGACAGAAAGCCGAACACGATCTCGCCTGACCAGTCCTGGGCGAGGGCCACGGACGGGGCCAGAATCAGGGCACAGCACAGAATTGCAGAACGCATGCTTACTCCAGAATATCGAGGGGTTTTGGGGCTTGCGGATGGCAGTCAGTATTATAGGCGCCATGTCGCCCACGCCCGCCGCCGCACCGTATCCACTCGCTGCAGCGGACTTGTGCGTGAAGTGTGGCCTGTGCCTGCCGCACTGCCCGACGTACGGACAGACCCGGCACGAGGGCGATTCTCCACGCGGGCGCATCAGCCTGATGCAGGGGCTGGCAACCGGCGCCATCACCAACAGCGCAAGCCTTGAAACCCATCTCGATGGCTGCCTCGGCTGCCGCGCCTGCGAGAAGGTGTGCCCGGCGCAGGTCCCCTACGGCGAATTGATTGATGCGGGGCGTGCGCTGCTGGCTGCCCAGCGCCCGGCGCGCACCCGGTTTACGCGTCTGCTGGGCAGCGTGCTGACGCGACGCGGGCTGCGCGCAGCACTGCGCTTCAAGCTCTGGCTGTATCAGCGCAGCGGATTGCAGCACCTGATCCGCCACCTGCATCTGCTGGGCCGCGGTCGCTTGGCGCGGCTGGAATCTTTGCTGCCGGAGGGCTTGCAGTTTCCCTCACGTACGCACACTCCACTCAAGGGTCCCGGCGGCACCGAGACCGTGCAACTGTTCAGCGGCTGCGTCGGCGATGTTGTCGATCAGGCGGCGCTGAATGCCACCCGCATCCTCTGCGCGCGCATCGGGCTCAAACTGGAAGAACCCAAGGCGCAAACCTGCTGTGGCGCGCTGTATCAACACGCCGGCATGCC
>JBFJJW010000113.1:0-10810 GCA_041612095.1 Solimonas sp.
CAAAGCCAGATTGAACAGGTCGTAGGCCGCATCAACGGACGCTACTCGCAGGTCGGCTGGAGTCCGGTGCAGTTCTTCTTCCGCAGCCTGCCGTTCGAGGAGCTGCTGGCCTACTACGCCATGGCGGACCTGATGTGGATCACGCCGCTGCGCGACGGCCTCAACCTGGTCGCCAAGGAGTTTGTGGCCGTGCAGGGGCTCACCGGTGGCAGCGGCGTGCTGGTGCTCTCCGAGTTCGCCGGCGCCGCCGCCGAGCTCAAGGGGGCCGTGCTGACCAATCCACACGATCCGGAAGATCTGATCAGTGCCTGCTACTACGCGCTGAATCTGGGCCGCACCGAAGCCCGCTCGAGATTGCGGCAGCTGTTCGACACCGTCAGCTATCACGACAACCGGCGCTGGGGCGAGGAGTTCCTTGCCGCCGTCAAGGCGGCACCTAACGGAATACCAGAACCAGCGCTGTCGTCAGCAGCGTGAGCAGCAGCGCACCGATACGCACGGCCGCCGACAGGCGCGGTGGCCGTGCGCGTTCGATGAGATGCTGCTGATCCAGGCGCGGCCGATCGGCGGCACCCAATACGCCGTACCAGCATGCGGTCGCGATCAGCGTTACGGCAAACAGCACGCCGGCAACGATGGTGAAGTGCAGACTGAACATCTGCAGCTGTACCGCGATGAAGCAGCCGACGCTGACCAGATGACCACTGAGACAACCGCGCAGCGCCGCACGCGCGCCAAGCTGTGGCCACCACAGGCCGAGCACGAATACTGCGACCAGCGGCGGAACCACATAGGCAAACGTCTGCTGCAGGTAGGCGAACAGGCCCGGGAAGCGATCAATTGCGGGCGCCCACAGCGCGGCCAGCGCAACCAGCACGAACACCAGAATGCGCCCCAGCCGCGCCAGTTGCTGCGGGCTCATGTCGGGACGTCTCGGCTGCACGAAATCCAGCGTCATCAGTGTCGACGAGGAGTTCAGCGCCGAATCAACGCTGGACATGATGGCCGCCAGCAGCCCCGCGAGTATCAGACCGGCGACGCCTGCGGGCGCGTATTCGGCGACCAGCCGCGGAAAGACTTCATCGGGTCGCTGCAGATCCGTCAGCAGCACTGTAGCCATGACGCCCGGCAAGACCATCAGGAACAGCGGCAGCAGCTTGAGTCCCGCGGCCAGCAGGGCGCCGCGCGCCGCGACCTCAGCGTTCCGCGCACCCAGCAGACGCTGGGCGACGTACTGGTTCATCGTCCAGTAGTAGAAGCCCATGATCGGCAGGCCGATCAGCGTGCCCAGCCACGGCAAGGCCTCGTCATCCAGCGGGCGAATCAGCGACAGCTTCTCCGGATCAACGCGATCGACAATCGCGCCCCAGGAACCGAACTCCGAAAAGATCAGGCCGCACAGCAAGGCAGAACCCAGCAGCAGTACGACGGACTGGATGACGTCCGTGTAGGCTACCGCGCGCAGACCGCCGGCAGCGGTGTAGAGCCCGGCAAACACGGCCAGCCCGGCACAGGTCCAGCCCAATTCCAGCCCCGGAAAGAACAGCATCAATACCAGGGCACCCGCGTACAGGCTGCCTGCGGTGTCCAGCACCAGCGTCAGGAACAGCGTGGCACCGGACAGGTACTTGCGCAGGCGGGCGTCAAAGCGACGTTCCAGAAATTCCGGCAGCGTCGTGACGCCGGCGTGCAGCAGCAGCGGCGCCACAAACAGAGCGCTGAAGATCAGTACCAGCGCCGCCATCCATTCGTAGTTGGCTACCGAGATGCCGTGCTGCCAGGCCGCTCCCGGCAAACCGATCAGCGTGGTCGACGAAATGTTGGATGCGAACAGCGACAGGCCGACGACGCCAACGCCCAGGCTGCGCCCTGCGAGAAACAATTCACTGCTGTCGGGACTGCGGCGCGTCACGCGCAGCGCAATCACGACGACCATCAGCAGGTACAACCCCAGCACGCCGTAATCGAGCATATGCAGGGGCGGATTCAACATCATCTCGGTGCCCATCGGCCCAAGAACACCATCCGCAGCCGCCCAGGTCAACCCTTGCGGCGCCAAATACTTCAGGATAGCGGCCTATGCTGAGCATCGCCCGACCCATCTCCTCGCTGCTGGCCGGCGTCGCCCTGCTGCTCGCAGGCTCCGGCCTGCTGGGCACCTTGCTGGCGGTGCGCGCTGCCCAGGAAGGCTTCCCGGATCGCATCATCGGCCTTGTGATGTCGGGCTATTTCGCCGGCTTCCTGTTCGGTACGTGGCTGGCGCCGCGCGTGATTCAGCGCGCCGGACACATCCGCGCATTTGCGATGTTTGCGGCGATCGCCTCATCCACCTCGCTGTTGCATGCGCTGCTGATCGACCCCTGGGCCTGGGGTCTGTTGCGCATCATCACCGGCAGCTGTCTGGTTTCGCTGTACATGATCGTCGAGAGCTGGCTCAACGAGCAGGCACCGGCGGGTCAACGCGGCCAGGTGTTTGCCGCCTACATGATCGTGAACTTTCTGGCGCTGGCCGCGGGGCAGTTGCTGCTGGTGATGTATCCGCCGGGCAATTTCGCACCGTTTGCGATTGTCTCGCTGCTGATCTGCTGGTCGCTGGTGCCGGTCTCGCTGACCCGCATCCATCCACCCACCCCTGGCGAGGCCAAGCGCCTGCCGATGCGTCGCCTGTATGCGGTGTCACCGTCGGGGCTGGTCGGCGCGCTGGGCTCGGGCTTTGCCATGGGCGCCTTCTGGGGCCTCGGTCCGGTGGCCGCGCAACGCATGGGGCTGGATACCAGCCAGGTCGCCGCGTTCATGATCGTGGCGATTCTCGGTGGCGCACTGATCCAGTGGCCGGTCGGTCACTGGTCTGATCGCCATGATCGACGCCGCGTACTGGCCGCAGTCAGCGCCGGCGCCGCGATGTTCGCGCTGCTGGCCTACTTCTGCGCCGGGTATCCCTATCTGCTGATGGCCTGCATGTTCGGCTTTGGCGGGCTGGCGTTCACGATCTATCCCGTCAGCATCGCGCTGGCCAACGATCTGCTGCGCGCCGATGAAATGGTGCCCGGAGCCGCGACGCTGCTATTGCTGCATGGCGCCGGCGCGGCGCTGGGGCCCAGCGCCGCGGGCCTGATGATGGAGGCCTTCGGTGGCAACGGCCTGATGCTGCACTTCTGCCTGTCGTTGTTCGCGCTCACCGCCTTTGTCAGCTATCGCGTGCATCGGGCCGAACCGATGATCGCGTCAACCTTCTTCGCGCCGATGGTGCGCACCACGCCGACGGCACTTGAACTGCTGGACGAACCCGCGGCGGAAGCGGCCGCCGAGGCGGCGGCCACGGAGAATGCCGCGTTCAGGCCCTGAGCACGTCGCGCGATTTCAGGAACTCCAGCAGCTGCTGCACCGCCTGCTCGACGCTCAGCGCGCCGGTATCCAGCGTCATCTCCGGTGCGTCGGGGGCCTCGTAGGGGGAGTCAATGCCGGTGAAGTTCTTGATCTGACCTGCGCGCGCCTTCTTGTACAGACCCTTGGGATCACGGCTCTCGCAGACATCCAGCGCGGCGTGCACGTGAATCTCGAAGAACTCACCGGCCGGCAGCAGCTTGCGCACCATCTCGCGGTCGGCGCGGAACGGCGAAATGAATGCGGTAACCACGATCAGGCCGGCGTCGGCAAACAGCTTTGCAACCTCGCCGATGCGGCGGATGTTCTCGACGCGATCGGCGTCGGAAAAACCGAGATCCTTGTTCAGTCCGAAGCGCACGTTGTCGCCATCCAGCAGATAGCTGTGGTAACCCTTGCGGAACAGTTCGCCTTCGAGCGCGTTGGCGATTGTGGACTTGCCGGCGCCAGACAGGCCGGTAAACCAGATCACGCAGGGCTTCTGCTTCTTCTGCTGGGCACGCTCGCTGCGCTCTACCTGATGGGCATGCCAGACGATGTTGGTGGCGCCGCTCTTGCTCGGCTGGTTCATGGACTCTCTCTGGTTTGGTGCGAAAACGGGCGCGTAGTTTAACGGCGACCGGCGAGGACGAAACTCGTCCAATCAGGTGGCGGGATCGCGTCGCACGATGGCCAGGCAGGCATCCAGCAGCACCTCACGTGGCTGCCAGCGGTACTCCGGGATCGTCACCAGCGCGTGGCACAGACCGATCAGCGCACAAATCAGTGCCTCCGACAGCTGCTGAGGATCGCCCCGGCGCCCGGTGCCGTCGGCCTGCATCGCCTCCACCCACAGGCGAAATGCCTCGAAGCGACCTACGACCGAAGACGCCTCGACGTAGTAGCGTTCGCCACCCTCCGTGCGGTCCTGATGCAGATACACCATGCGGTAGCGCTCGGGGTGTTCGCACCAATAGTCCAGATAGACCCGCGCCGCACGGCGCAGACGCTCGGCCGGGGGGCCGCGCCGGGTAGCCCGCTGGATCTGCTCAAACAGCTCCGTGAAGAAGTCCTCCCAAACCAGACGCAGAATGTCGTTCTTGCTGTGGAAGTAGCCGTAGAGGGTCATGGCGCCGCAATCCGCGGCCTCGGCGAGTCGGCGAATACTGACCGCCTCGAAGCCCTCCTCGGCAAACAGTCGTTTGGCGGCTGCGGCTACCCGCAAGCGCACCGCCTCTGCCTGCTCGGCGCTGCGTGGCGGCCTGCCCCTGCGGCGCGCGCCAGCCGCCGGCTTGCCGCCCGGCAGCGGCTCGGGCCCCACTGTTCTGGTTGACTTGCGTGGCATCTCGCTTTATTTTTCGTACACGTACTGAATATATGGCACCGGCTTCGTTATGAGCAACTGCGCCCTGCCGCATTGGCGAGGATCGAGCATCTGCTGGCTGCTGGTCGCGCTGTCAGCAGGTGGACTCTCCGGCTGCGGCAATAGTGCCACTGCACCGCCGGCGGTACCGCCGCGCACCGATATTGATCGCCCCGACGCAGAGACCTGCATCGCGCTGCGACCGGCGCGCTGGGCGCCGGCCAGCGGCCACGCTGCCCCAGGCGCAGCCTTGCGCGTGTTCGCCCTGCAGTACAAGCAGGAAGTTCGTCACGTTGTCAGCTACACCAGCTTCCGCACCAAGATGCGCTGCCTGATGGAGGATCACGTAGTGCCTGCGCTGCGGCCAGGCCTGCCGACGTTGGTGGTTTACAACGAGGACGCCGGCCTGATGACGTTGGCCACCGGCTCGCGCGGCGCCGCGGTGCGCGCGCAGGCGCAGTCGCCATTGGGCGCTCCGCTGGGCGATGGCGCGCCGCTGGGCATCGTCGGCGCGCTGGGGCTGATGAACGCCGCCTACCTGCCGCAGGTGCTGGCCTACCAGCTGCGCTTTCCCGGCACCGATCCGCGCAAGCAGGTGCTGCTGGCAGCCACCGATACCTTTGCCCGCGCCTACTCGCAGACGTTCTCGGATATTGCACGGGACTACGGCGTTTACGTCGTTGCCTCCAACAATCAGGCGCGCTATCACGCGTCGCGCGATGCGGCCGATATCGCGCTGTTCGCAGACCCGGACCTTGCCGATGTGGAGGAGGTGTATATCGCCAGCGACGCGCGCGTCCCCAACGCAACCATGCTGTGGGGCCCCAAGGACCTGCACCCCGACGCGGCACGCGGCGAAACCAATCTGCTGTTCCGCAACGAGAAGGTGCCGTTGACCGAGATCGAGACCACCGTGCTGGGCCTGGACGAGGGCCCCGCCGAAGGCGAAGCCGCGCTGGCCAACGCCGCCGGCTATCCACTGGCCGGATTCCAGCTGGGCTTCGCCACCTCCCTGCCGGCCTTCCAGTGGGGCTATCCGTTTGGAGATCGCCCCATCGACCTCGATCCCTGTGCGGACATCCGCAGCCACTACATGCCGTGCATGGATGCACTCGGGGTGGATGTCGTGATTCAGGCCGAGGCCAATCCCGGCCGCTGGGCCAGCTACCAGGCAGGTGGCTGGCAGCCGCTGGAGTGGATGGCCTCGACCTGGCGCACCGTCGCCGAGCCCAGCGTCGGTTTTCGCTACAACATCACGGCGCACTTGGTCGGCAATCTGCTGGACCTGCCCTTTGACGGACAAAGCGCGATCACCGCGCGCACCGGCGGCGCGCCGCTGCGGCACTACATCGGCAACCTAGAATTTCTCGATGGGACCGACCCCGAGGACTACCGCATCTACCAGGGCGATAAGCCAGAGTTCCTGATGCTGGCGCCGTGGGTCACAGCCGACGCCAGCCGCGAAGCGCTCGCCGACACCGGCGCTCGACTGTCTCCCGGCAGCGGCGACGCATTGGAAAACGACTACCTGGAAACCGCCGTCTGGGCTGACCTGACCCGCTGAGGACTCAACATGAAAACGCCGGAACTCACCCGCCGCCAACTGCTGACCGGTGCTGCCGCGCTGGGCGCCACCCTGCTGCCCGGGTGTGAAGCCAGCAGCCCGCTGGGCAGCGCATACGCCGCCGATGCTCCGGCCACGCGCGGCAACCACCGGACACAAGTGGTCATCGTTGGCGCGGGCCTCGCCGGCCTCACTGCCGCAAGAAGACTGCAGGCTGCCGGCCACGAGGTGCTGGTCGTCGAGGCAAGGGATCGCGTCGGCGGCCGCACGCTCAACCGCGACGTCACGGCTCCCGGCGCCAGTGCCGGCACCGTGGTCGAGATTGGCGGCCAGTGGGTCGGCCCCACGCAGGATCGGGTGCTGGCGCTGATCGACGAGCTGCAGCTGACTACCTTCAAGACCCACACCGACGGCAAGTTGGTCGACTTTCGCGATGGTCGCCGCTCGGAGTACGCCGGCCGCATTCCGCCGGGGGCGTTCCTAGGCGCGGTGGATGCGCAGATCGCCATCATGCGGCTCGACAGCATGGCCGCCGAAGTCCCGCTGGATAAGCCATGGACGGCACCAAAAGCACAGGAATGGGACAGCCAGACCTTCCAGAGCTGGATGGACAAGAACCTGTACAGCGGCAATGGCCATTCGCTGGTACAGCTGATGATCGAGTCGGTATTCTCGGCGCAACCGCGCGATGTGTCGTTGCTGCACGTCCTGTTTTACATCCACTCTGCCGGCTCGCTCGAAAACCTGATCAATACCGAGGACGGCGCGCAGGCCTCGCGTATTACTGGCGGCTCGCAGCGCATCTGTCTGGAGATGGCGGCAGCGCTGGGCAAACACCTGCTGCTGCAGGCACCCGTCACGCTCCTCGAGCACAGCGACACCGGCGTCATCGTGCGCGGCGATGATTTCAGCGTGCAGGCGCAGCAGGCCATCATCGCAATCCCGCCGACCCTGGCCGGGCGCATCCGCTACGCCCCGGCACTCAACGGTCTGCGTGACCAGCTGACGCAACGGGTACCAATGGGCACCGTGATCAAGGTGCAATGCGTCTACCCCACACCGTTCTGGCGCGATGCCGGACTCAACGGCCAGGCCACCAGCGATATCGGGCCGGTCAAGGTGACCTTCGACAACTCACCACCGGACGCCTCGGTTGGCGTGATGATGGGCTTCGTTGAAGGCAGCGATGGTCGTCGCGCGCAGCGCATGACGCTGGATCAGCGCCGCGCCGGCACCATCGAGAGCTTCGTCCGCTACTTTGGCGAGGGCGCGCGCGAGCCGCTGGAGTACATCGAGCAGAACTGGTCGGCCGAGGAATGGTCGCGCGGCTGCTATGCCGGCTACTTCCCGCCAGGCGTCTGGCTGGACTACGGCGAGGCCTTGCGCGCGCCCATCGGCCGCCTGCACTGGGCCGGCACCGAGACCGCCGAGGTCTGGAATGGCTACTTCGACGGCGCCGTGCGCTCGGGCGAGCGTGCGGCTAAAGAGGTCAGCCTGTTGCTGTAGCCGGCAGCGGCGTCGACAGCCTCATGCAGTCGGCGGCACCGTCGTTGCCGGAGCTGCGGTCTTGGACAGCGAAGCCGCGCCTTCAGGAGAATCCAGAAACGCCGCAGCGAACTCGGCATAGCGATCCTGCTCGATCGCCTCGCGGATTCGCTGCATCACCCGCTGGTAATAGCGCAGGTTGTGGACGGTGTTGAGCCGGCTGCCGAGGATCTCGTTGCAGCGGTCCAGATGGTAGAGATAGGCGCGCGAGTAATGCGTGCAGGTGTAGCAATCGCACGCGGGGTCCAGCGGCTGCGCATCCGCCTTGTGCTGCGCATTGCGGATCTTGATCACACCCTGGCTGGTGAACAGATGGCCATTGCGCGCATTGCGGGTGGGCATCACGCAGTCAAACATGTCGATGCCGCGCGCCACCGCCTGCACCAGATCGCGTGGCGTACCCACACCCATCAAGTAGTGCGGATGCGCCGGTGGCAACTCGGGGCCGATGGCATCCAGCACCTTGAGACGCTCGGTCTCCGGCTCGCCGACCGACAATCCGCCCAGCGCGTAGCCGTCAAACCCGATCTGCTGCAGCTGCTGTAGCGACTCACGCCGCAACTGCGGGTGCATGCCGCCCTGGACAATACCGAACAACGCATTCGGGTTGTCGCCGTGCGTGGTCTTGCAACGCGCGCCCCAGCGCGCCGACAACTCCATCGACTTGCGCGCCTCGGTTTCCGTCGCCGGGTACGGCGTGCACTCGTCGAACTGCATGACAATGTCCGACCCCAGCGCGTGCTGCACTTCCACGGCGCGTTCCGGTGTGAGGAAGATGCGGTCGCCATTCACCGGCGACGCAAACTTCACGCCCTCCTCGGTGATCTTGCGCAGGGTGGACAGACTCCAGACCTGAAAGCCGCCGGAGTCAGTGAGAATCGGGCCGGACCACTGCATGAACCGGTGCAGGCCACCCAGCGCGCGGATGGTCTGCTCACCGGGTCTCAGCATCAGGTGGAAGGTATTGCCGAGCACGATCTGCGCGCCGCTGTCACGCACCTCCTCCGGCGTCATCGCCTTGACCGTGCCATACGTGCCCACCGGCATGAAGGCCGGGGTTTCGACCGTGCCCCGGTCGAAGTGCAGGCGGCCGCGTCGGGCCGCGTCAGAGGCGGCGAGCAATTCAAACTTCACTGAGAAATCGTCTTCGGCAGGTGGCGGGCGCGTATTGTCCCATGCGCCTGCACCCGCGGCAGCCTTTTGACTTGATGCCACCGGCAGGGCTAGCGTGGCAGGACCATGAAACTTGTCCTCGGCCTCACCGATCGCCTGCTGTTCGCCTGCGGCCTGCTGCTGGCACTGCAGCTGCCGCAGTATCTGGACCATTACACCCAGCGCTACGCGGGCTATCGCGATGCCTTGGCAGACAGCATGGCCGAGTACCAGCGCAATGCGGACCAGCACTACGGCGGCCAGCTGCAGGCGCTGATCGACGACTTGCGCTCTGGCAAACCCGGCATTGCCGAGGTCGGCCACAAGCTCGAACGGGATCACCAGAAACTGGCGGAGATGGACGCGCAACTGCAGATTCTGCGCGGCGACAGCCTGTGGCCCAAGCTGCAGCACCTGCTGCTGGCCGCCGACACCGAACTGGCACGCGGCGCGCTGCAGGATTACAAACCTGGCCTACCGCTGACCGCCGACGCGCTGCTCTGCGGCGTTATCGGCGCGCTGCTGGCCACCGGGTTGTTCAACGGCCTGATCGCCGTGGTGATGCTGCCGTTCCGGCGCCGACCTGCGGCTACGCTCAGCTAGGTGTCGCGATGCGGTCCAGCAGCATGGCGTCGCCGTAGCTGAAGAACCGGTAGCGCTGCGCCACGGCGTGGCGATAGGCCAGCATCACCGGCTCATAGCCGGCGAAGGCGCACACCAGCATCAGCAGCGTGCTTTCCGGCAGATGGAAGTTGGTCAGCAGGCGGTCGACCATGCGGAAGTCGTACCCCGGGGTGATGAACAGGCGCGTCTCACCCTGCTGCGGTGCCAGCAGCCCGCGCGCATCCTGCGCCAGCGCCGCCGACTCCAGCGCCCGGCATACTGTGGTGCCCACGGCCACAACCCGCCCGCCCCGCGCGCGGGTCGCCGCGATCTGGCCGCAGAGTTCGGCACTTAGCGCATAGCGTTCGCTGTGCATGCGGTGCTGGCTCAGATCATCCACCCGCACCGGCTGGAACGTGCCAGCACCGACGTGCAGGGTCAGGTAGCCGGTCTCCACGCCACGCTCGGCAATCGCCGCCAGCAGCGGCGCGTCAAAATGCAGCCCCGCGGTCGGTGCCGCGACCGCACCCGGCGTACGCGCAAACACCGTCTGGTAGCGCTCGCTATCCTCAGCGCCCGGCGTATGGCTGATGTACGGCGGCAACGGCAACTGGCCGGCCCGTTCCAGGAACGCGGTCACATCACCCGGACCCTCGTAGCGGAAATGGAACAGGTCATCCTCACGACCGAGCATGCGCAGCACCTCGCCCGCGACCCGTATCTCGCCGCCGACGCGCGGCTTCTTGCTGACACCGATCTGTGCCAGGAGCTCGCGCTCATCAAGCACCCGCTCCACCAGTAGTTCGGCCTTGCCTCCGGTCGGCTTGGTTCCGAACAGGCGCGCGGGAATGACCCGTGTGTCGTTGAAGATCAGCAGGTCGCCGGGTGCCAGCAGCAGGGGCAACTCGCGGATCGTGCGATCGGCGCAGCCACCATCCGGCAGCAGCTGCAGCAGCCGGCTGGCCGAACGCTGCGGCATCGGATGCTGGGCAATCAGCTCCGGGGGCAGCTCATATTGAAAGTCGGAACAACGCATGGAGTAGCCAAACTCTGAGGGGCGCATATAATGCCGGCCCGCGGCGCGTGATGCGCGCCCAGGCCGAAGTGGCGGAACGGTAGACGCAGGGGACTCAAAATCCCCCGAGGCAGCCCCTCGTGAGAGTTCGATTCTCTCCTTCGGCACCATACTCAAGGCAGATGGAAGCCCCTCTCAGGGGTTC
>JBFJJW010000114.1:0-10571 GCA_041612095.1 Solimonas sp.
CGCCGCCGCCACCACCGCCGCCGCCGCCAAGTGACGACGAGGCGACGAACTCGCAGCTGATCGTCGGCGGGCTCAAGGAGGAAGTGCCCGACGAGAATGCCGACGATGAGGACGATGAGGGCTTGATCGAGATTCAGCAGATCAGCGCGCTGCAGATCGGAGAATTCGAATGCCAATGAGCACGGCCATGACCTCCAGCCGCCTGAGCGGAAGCCGCAACCTGTCGGCTGCTGTGCTGCTGCTGATCAGCAGCGCCGGCACGGCAGCGGCGTCCCAGGCCGGCCAAGTGATGATGCTGACCGGACGCGCCACTGCGACCGACGCCACCGTCAACGCCATTCGCGACCTGAGCAAGGGTGATCCGGTGCACGGCGGCGAGATCATCAATGCCGGCATCAACAGCTACCTCAATCTCAAGTTCACCGATGGCAGCTATATTCTGCTGCGCCCAGGCACGCGCTTTGTGATCGAGGCGTTTGACGACGCGTCGGCCAAGCAAACCTCAGCATCTGAACCAGCCACCGCGGCTTCGGCAACGCCCGCCGCGCAGGCGCCCGCCAAGCCGGCGCCAGCAGCCAGCCCGGCCAAGCCCGCTGCCCCATCGGTGCCGGCCGCGCCGGCTGCCAGAAGGGCGCCACCCGCTGCCAGCGCACCCGCTTCACCGGCGGCGGCGAGCCCTACCGAAACCTC
The DNA here is from genome assembly GCA_041612095.1 of Solimonas sp. Classification (GTDB taxonomy): domain Bacteria; phylum Pseudomonadota; class Gammaproteobacteria; order Nevskiales; family Nevskiaceae; genus Solimonas. The sequence goes on from JBFJJW010000114.1 coordinate 691, forward strand.
AAATACGTCGCGCGCATTCTTCCGCCTGCTCAAGGGCGGTTTTCGAGCGGTTTCCGGCCTGATTGGCAAGGCGGATCCCAACGAGTACCTGATCTCGACCCCGGTAGCGACCATCGGCATCCGCGGCACCGACTACATCGTCGTGGTCTGCGACGCGGCCTGCGCGGCAGACCCGGTGCTGCGGGAAGAGCTACCGGCGAATGTCAGTGCCGAAGGCGGGTTGGTGGCCAACATCGTGACCGGCAGCATCCGCCTCGACACGATCAAGCGACAGAAGGCGCTGAGCAGCCCGGTTGGCTGGCTGGGCGTCGGTTTGCTGCTGACGCAAGCCGGCGACACCTATCCCGACGAAGTGCCGATAGATGAGTCCTCCATCACCATCCCGGCGAAGGTCGATGGCAAGACTGTAAGCAACGTGGTGATCGGGCCGGATGGCAAGATTTATCCTCTGACGCAGCTGCCCAAGTTCCTGGTCGACCAACCGATTCCCGATCCGACGACGCTCTGCGAATAGGCATGACGGCCCCGCTCGCGGGGCCGCTCCAATTTGTTACGTGCGCGCCGGAAACGCTGCGGGCACTCCTTGAGCGACGCTCTCTTCAACATGGCCAAATCCGTTTCGCTGATCGCCCCGCCCGGCTACGGCAAGGTCGTCGCGCTCGACCGACACCGTCACGCCGGCCGGGGGCTGAAGTCTGACCAGAACTACCGCTGGACCGCCGACTTGAATGCGGTGTTCATCAACGCGGCAGAATTCTTCAAGGCGGCGATCGACTATCCGATCGCGTTCGCGCGCGAGCCAAAGGACGGCGAGTTCATTCCTGTCGCAGTGCTGGGAATGCGGGCCAAGCAAAACCTCTACATCGATACCCGGGGCAACTGGCGCGAACATCGCTACATTCCTGCCTACGTTCGCCGCTACCCGTTCTGCATAGCGGAATTGTCTGCCGGCAAAGGGGGGGGGCCTGCGCAACGGCTGGTCTGCGTTCAGGAGCAGGCGCTGGTCGAGGACAGCCGCCGCCCTCTGTTCACTGCCAACGGCGAACCGACCCCCGCCTGGGAACCGATACACCAGTTGCTTGAGGCAATGGAGGGCGCGCTGCAGCAGACCCGGGTACTCACACACCGGCTGGAGGCGCTGGAGCTGCTGGTCCCGTTCGACGCCGTCGCCCTCCCCAAACGTGGCGAGCGCATGCGCCTGCAGGGTCTGCATCGAGTCGACGAAGCTCGTCTGGCTGCCGTATCGCCGAAGGACCTGCGCACGCTGCTGAAGAAAAATGAACTGCGCGCGATCTACGCTCATCTGCTATCGCTGGAGAACTTCGGACGCCTTCTGGACTATGCGCAGGCTGCGGCCTAGATGGGCGTCGAGCTCAAACTGACCGATCGCGAGCTTCCGGTATCACCGGCGTTCATCGACTTTCTGGTGCAGCGCATCGACGGCCGGCCCACGGTCGGCAGTCACTGGGACGATCAACTTCCGGAGACCTTGAACCCGGCTCGTCGCGAACTGCTGCAGCGTGTGCCTGCGGATGCCGCCAAGGTCATGGCCGACCCTCAGGGCCTCGATGCCGTCACCCGTTCCTACCAGTGGCTGTTGGCCTTGCTCTCAGGCAACCATACACCGCTGATCCAGTTTCAGCAGCAGTATCACTTCGTCAATGTCGTCGGCATTCCGCGTACCGGTGGCTCCTATCTCACCGCCGAGCTGTACCGCGCGCTGGGCATTGACCCCCGGCAGGTGCATCGCGCCTTGGCCCATGACGGCTTTCCGGACGCCGGGCCGTTCCAGCTCACCCCCGCCGCCAACAGCTGGATGGTCAGCATGCAGACCATGGCCGAGTATCTCGTCATGGTCGAGATGTTCTTCGGCAAGCAGCCACGGCATGCGGGCAGGATCATCGTGCCGAAGAAGCTGACCAAGGGAATTTATGCGGGCGGCTTCTTCCACCGCGTGCTGGGCGCTGCGGTGGAGCACATCGTGACACTGCGTCACCCAGCAGCAGCCTGCATATCCACCTACGAGAAGTCCGGCGGGCTGCCGGCAGACGGACGCCTCGGGCAGCGTTCGACCATAGAGGAATGGTGCCGCCGCGATCTGATGCACGTCGGCATCGGTGCAAACGAGTTGGCGCAGATGGACTACTTCGACGCCTATCTGCGCTACTGGGAGCTGTACCACCTCAATCTGGCGACCACTGGCCTGTCGGCCAATCGCGCCTTGCGTGTGGTGGCCTACGGTCAGGATCGCATCCAGGCGCTTGCCCAGGACTTCCACCGGCGCTACGGCAGCCCGGCCCCGGTATCCGAGTTCAAGGTCTTCGATACCGCGCGCCGTCGGCATCCCGACTGGCTGACGCGCTCGGAGCCGGTACTGCAGCGGGTTGCCGCGATCTGGCGACAGGTGGGCCTGGATTTTCCCGACGCCGCGGTGCGCGAAGCCTGGTGAAGCCTCAGCTCAGCCCCGCAGCACGACGAATCAGCTGCCGCCGCAGTGGCGGTATCGCTGCGACCGTGCGCAACCCCAGTTCACGCAGTGCACCCAGCCCCGGCATTTCCAGCGCGTACGCACGATACAAGGCGTCAGTCACCGCGATCATCTCGACGACGTCGGCGCGACGGCAACGCTCATAGCGCTTAAGACGGCGCAGGCGGCCGGGATCGGTGGGCGGTGGCTCGCCCAGTATCCGCACCAGGGCCTCGGCGTCGGCCAGACCGAGATTGACCCCCTGGCCCGCCAGGGGGTGAACCACGTGCGCGGCGTCGCCGATCAGGACCATGCGCTCCGAGACGTAGTGGTCGGCATGCCGCAGCCCGAGGCCGAAACGCAGACGCGGGGTCACCGACAGCATGCGGCCCAGCACATGCTGGCTGGCGGCACCGAGCCGCAGCGCGAACGCGGCGTCGTCCAGCTGAAGCAGCTCTTCGGCCTCGGTAGTCGACCACACGATCGAGCAGCGTCCATCCGCCAGCGGCAGGAAGGCCAGTGGGCCGGTCGGCAGAAAACGCTGCCAGCAGGTCTCCTGATGCGCCGCCTCGGTTTGCACGTGGCAAACCACCGCAGTCTGCGGATAGTCACCCGAGGTCACCTCGAAACCTGCGCGCGTGCGCAGCGTGGACTCGCGCCCCTCCGCTATCACCAGCAACGCCGCCCTCAGCTCGCTGCTGTCGGCAAGCTGCAGGCGCACGCCAGCATCGTCAACATGGATATCGGTAACCTTGGCGCCGGTCTGCGTCGCACCTGTCGGCAGCGCCCGCCACAGCGCTTCCAGCATCACCTCGTTCTCGACTATATGGCCCAAGGTATCGGCATGAATGTCGGCGGCATTGAAGCGGATGCCCTCGGCAACGTCCCGTTCCCAGACCTGCATGTGCCGATAAGGACTGACCCGCCGGTCTGCAATGGCCTGCCACACGCCAAGCCGACCCAGAAAGCGCTGCGTCGCAGGAGACACTGCGTATACCCGGGCATCGTAGCCGTCGGACCTCGTCGGAGGCATGCCGCGCTCGATCAGGCGCACCCTGAAGCCCTGCTGCTCCAGGCCCAAGGCAGCCGCTACGCCGACCAGTCCGCCACCAACAACGGCGATATCGCATTCAGCGGTGCTCACGATAGCCCCCGCGCCACAAGCGGCGTCCCGCTTCCAAGGCCAAGGTTCTGCCACAGCATCGCCTCCTTCAGCGGTGGGGCCAGATCCAGCGCCAGCAGACCCAGATGGCGCAGGCCGCGCAGACCGGGCACTCGATTGGAGAACAGACGCACCAAGCGGTCGGTAAAGTCGGCGATACGCCGGCGATCCTCGTGGCGACGCTCGGCGTAGGTGGCAAGCAGCGCGCCGTCGCCCGGATCACCGGCCTGCGCCAACAGCAACTCGGCCAGCGTCGCCACGTCGCGCAGGCCGAGATTGAAGCCTTGGGCCGCCACCGGATGCAGCGACTGCGCGGCGTTGCCGACAAACACCACACGCGGAGCGGTCAGCTGTTCGCTCATGACCCGCATCAGCGGCCAGCTCTGGCGACGCCCCAGCTGCGTGAAGCGCCCGAGCCGTTCGCCGAAGGTGTCCTGGGCATGCCGCAGGAACAGCTCGTCCGTCCAGCCCAGTCGCTCACCGAGCTTGGCGGCTGGTGTGGTCCATACCAACGAGCAGGCATCGTTCGGCTTTGGCAGCAGCGCAATCGGCCCCTCGGGCGTGAAGCGCTCATATGCGCAGCCTGGGAATGGCCGGGTCACACGGACGGCCGTGACGATGGCCGACTGTGCGTAGTCCAGCCGCTCGGCGGCGATGCCCAGCTGCGCGCGCACCGCCGAGTTCATGCCGTCGGCCGCTACCACCAGCCGCGCACTCAGGTCAGCGCCGCCCTCCAGCTGCAAGCGGATGCCGTCGGCGATCGGCTGCATGGCCCGCAACCGCGCGGGGCACCGCAGCTGCACCTGCGGCAGCGCCGCCGCGCGCTGCAGCAGAACCTCGCCCAGCGCCCTGACCGGGATATTGTGGCCGAGGGCAGCAAGACCCGCCTCCGTCGCGGTAAACCGCGCCACGCCAAAGCGACCACGTTCGGAGATGTGGGTCGAGGTGATCGGCGTGGCGAGTGCCGACAGCTCGGGCCAGACGCCCAACGCTTCAAACACGCGGTAGCTGGCGTGGTTGAGCGCGATGCAGCGTTCATCCCATTGCGGTTCAGTCGCAGGCGGAAGTGCCGCCTCGATCAGCGCGATCCGCAGCGGACTGCGGGCAAGCCCCAGCGCCAGCGACGCGCCAACAAGCCCACCGCCGACGATGGCGACGTCAACGTCAGATGCTTCGGCTTCGATCGCCACCGGCGCGCTGCGCTCTAGTGGCGCGCGGCCATCAAGCGCTCGATCTCGCGAGGCACCTTCGGCACGCCGCCGGTCAACACGCGAGGTCCCTGGTCCGTGACCACCACGTCGTCTTCGATACGTATGCCGATGCCCCAGTATTTCTCGGACACGCCCTTGCTGCCGGGCGCGATGTACAGGCCCGGCTCGACGGTCATGACCATGCCTGGCTCGAACTTGCGGTAGGTGCCGTCGAGCTTGTAACGGCCGACGTCGTGTACATCCATGCCCAACCAGTGGCCGGTGCCATGCATGAAGAACCGGCGATGCTTGCCAGCGGCAATCAGATCGTCAACACGGCCCTTCAGCAATCCGAGCTCAACCATACCTTCGGTCAGCACACGCGTGGCCACTTCATGCGGCCGGCCGACCGATGCGCCGGGCTTGAGTGTCTTGATTGCCGCCTTGTTGGCCTCCAGCACCACTTCGTACACGGCCTGCTGTACCGCACTGAACTTGCCGTTGACCGGGAAGGTCCGCGTGATGTCCGCGGTATAGCCTTCCAGCTCGCCGCCCGCGTCGATCAGCAACAGGTCACCGTCGCGCAGCACGGCGTTGTTGTCGACGTAATGCAGGATGCAGGCGTTGTCACCGCCGCCCAGGATCGTGCCGTAGCCCGGCTCCATGTCGTGGCGCGCGAAGTGATGGTGAATCTCGGCACCGATCTGCCACTCGTACAAGCCCGGGCGCGTCTTGCGCATGGCGATGCAATGCGCCTCGGCGGTGATCTCGCAGGCCGTGGCCATGATCTCCAGCTCCTCGGCCGACTTGCGCAGTCGCATCTCGTGCAGGCTGAGTTCCAGCGCCACGGTTTCCGTCGGCGCCGCCGATCCGCGGCGTGAGACTTCGCGGATCTCGCGCACGCAGGCGTTGAGCTTGGCATCCCAGTCCAGATGCTCGCCCAGGGTGTAATGCACTTGCCTGCGCCCCGCCAGCAGCTGCGGCAACTGTGCCTCGAACTCGGCGACCGTGTATGCCTGATCTGCGCCGTAGCTGCGGCGCGCACCCTCGGGGCCGGCACGACGTCCGTGCCAGATCTCCATCTCCGGATTGCGCTCGCGCACGAACAGCACGAACTCGGCCTTCCTGCCGCGCACCACGCGGCCCGGCGCCAGCACCGCGATCGCATCCGGCTCCGGGAATCCGGTCAGGTAACGGAAGTCGCTGTCCTGGCGAAAGCGGTAGTGGGTGTCGCGTGCACGGACCACCTCACGCGAGCCGGGAATGATGGCGACGCCATCCTTGCCAATGCGCTTCATCAACTCTGCACGGCGCGCGGCCAGATGCTTGAGGGCTTTCATGTGGGCTCCGCCGGTTAGTGCAAGTGCTGGGACTCTGAGGGGTCCAGTGTGGGCCGCGGATGCAGCTCCATGAACAGCAGTTGCGCGCCTACACGCACGTATTCCACCAGTTCGGCATACGCGGTCTCTTCGAGGTTGGCGTCGTCCTCGTCACCCACCACCGCATGTGTGAACTGCGTGAAGTCGCGCACGATCTCGCGGCCCTCATCGGTCAGCCGATTCAGGTCAAGGCCAGGACGGCTGGCCATGCCGTAAAGAAAGCCTTCGCACCACTGCGCCAGCGCACGCGCGCGCGGCACCAGCGCCACTTCGTCATCCGGCAGCAGCATCTGAAACGCCATGTCGCTGTCCTGCAACGAGGCCAGTGCCTGTTCGCGCAGTTCCAGCAGCTCTTGCCGCGTCTGCGGGTCGCTGCCGGAGGGTGCGCGCTGGCCGGCGTCCAGCAGGCGCATCACGTCGATCTGCGTCGGCGGCGATACACACAGGCTGCCGCATAGCGCGCCGTGATACTCGGCGGCGGCGTCGACGTAGCCGATGCGCGCCAGCGCGGCCTCCAGACGGTCATATCCAATAGGGTCTTGCATGCGCGCATTATAGGCGAGCGCCCCCTGCCGGGCCCGGCTAGGCCCTATAATTTCTCAATGAATCCAAGCGACTTCGTCTCCGTGCTGCGCGGCTGCGCGCCCTATGTGCACGCCCACAACGGGCGTGTCTTCGTCATCGCCTTCGGTGGCGAGGCGGCCGAGCGCGCGGATTTCGACCAGCTGATCTACGACATCGCACTACTGCAAAGCCTGGGCGCCAAGCTGGTGCTGGTGCACGGCGTGCGCCCGCAGATCGACCAGCGGCTGCGTGCGCAAGGCCTGGAGCCGAAGTTCGTGCAGGGCCTGCGGGTCACCGATCGCGCGGCACTGGATGGCGTCAAGGCCGCGGCCGGTGCGCTGCGCATGGACATCGAGGCGCGGCTGTCGACCTCGCTGGCCTCCACCCCGATGGGGGGCGCTCGCATACGCGTGGCCAGCGGCAACTGGATTACCGCCAAGCCGGTGGGCATCCGCGATGGCGTCGATCACCAGTTCACCGGTGAAGTGCGCCGGGTGGATATCGACAGCATCCGCCAGGTACTGGACCAGGAGCGCATCGCGCTGCTGTCGCCCGTGGGCTACTCCCCAACGGGTGAAATCTTCAATGTCCGCGCCGAGGATGTCGCCACCGCCACCGCCACCGCGCTGGGCGCAGACAAGCTGGTATTCGTCACCCCCACCAGCCCCGACCAGTGGCGCCAGGCGGAGACCACCGGTGACGCGGGGCAGCTTTCGGCTGCGGAGGCCGAGGCTTTGCTCGCCGCCAACGGCTCGCTCAGCGATGTGGACCGCGTCTATCTGCGGGCGGCGCTGACGGCCACCCGCGGCGGCGTCAAGCGCGTGCACCTGGTGGGCCAGGACGCCGATGGTGCACTGCTGCGCGAGCTGTACACCCGCGACGGCATCGGCATGATGATTCACTCGGACGCCGACTACGAAGCCACTCGTGACGCCACGATTGAAGACGTCGGCGGCGTGCTGGCCTTGATCCAGCCGCTGGAGCAGCAGGGCGTGCTGGTACCGCGCTCGCGTGAACAGCTGGAGCTGGATATCCAGCACTTCAAGGTCATCGTGCGCGATGGCTTGGCCATCGCCTGCTGCGCGCTGTTTCCGTTTCCGCAGAACCAGATGGGCGAACTGGCCTGCGTCGCCGTGCATCCCGACTACCAGCGCGTCGGCCGCGCCGCAGCGCTGCTCAAGCGCGTCGAGGCCGAGGCCCGCAGCCTCGGCCTCAAGCGTCTGTTCAGCCTGACCACGCACACGCCGCACTGGTTCGTGGAGCACGGGTTCCGCAGGGCCACGATCGAAGAACTGCCGATGCAGAAGCAGCGGCTGTACAACTATCAGCGCAACTCGCTGGTACTGGTCAAGGACCTGTGAGCAACGCCGAGTGGGCGGCGCGTTCGCGGGCGCACGTCTGGCACCCGTGCACGCAGATGAAGGACCACGAGTGGCTGCCGCTGGTGCCGATCAAGTCGGCAGAGGGCGTCTGGCTGGAGGACTTTGAAGGCAAACGCTACCTCGACGCCGTGAGCTCGTGGTGGACCAACATCTTCGGCCACCGCCACCCCTACATGGTCGAACAGCTCAAGCAGCAGCTCGACACGCTGGACCACATCATGCTCGGGGGCTTCACCCATCAGCCGGTGATTGAGCTCTCGGAACGCCTGGTGAAACTGGTGCCGCCGGGGCTGACGCGTTGCTTCTACGCCGACAACGGCTCGTCCGCGGTGGAAGTGGCACTGAAGATGTCCTTCCACTACTGGCGCAACGCCGGCAAGCCCTCGAAGACGCGCTTCATTGCGCTGGACAACAGCTACCACGGCGAAACCCTGGGCGCGCTGGCGATGGGCGGCCCGAGCATGTACCGCGACACCTACGCACCGCTGCTGCTGTCACCCATCCACGTACCCTCACCGGACTGCTACGCACGCGGCGCCGGCGAGGGCTGGGAGGATTACTCGCGACGTCAGTTCCATCATCTGGAGCTGACCCTGCAACAGCACGCGCATGAAGTCTGTGCAGTGATTCTGGAACCACTGGTGCAATGCGCCGGCGGCATGCGCATGTATCACCCGATCTACCTCAGCCTGCTGCGCGAAGCCTGCGACCGTCATGGCGTACATCTGATCGCCGATGAAATCGCGGTGGGCTTTGGCCGCACCGGCCGGATGTTTGCCTGCGAATGGGCGCCGCCTTTGCAACATGGCAAGAAAGCCAAGAGCGGCATTACCCCCGACTTTCTGTGCCTGTCCAAGGGGCTCACCGGCGGCACCCTGCCGCTGGCGGTGACGATGACGCGGGAGGATATCTACGCCGCCTTCTACGCTGAGTACCGCGAGGGCAAGGCCTTTCTGCATTCGCATTCCTTTACCGGCAACCCGCTGGGGTGCCGCGCCGCGCTGGCCACACTGGATCTGTTCGAGCGCGAGCAACCGCTGGCCACCAACGCGGTCCTTTCGCAGCTGATGTGGGCGCACACCGCCGAGTTGCGCGCGCACCCCCATGTCGCCGAGGTGCGGCAGCAGGGCATGGTCATGGCCGTTGAACTGGCCAAGAATCAACGCAGCAAGGCCCCGTACCCTGCCGAGGAGCGTCGCGGCCTGCGGGTGTACCAGTACGCGCTGGAGCAGGGCGTGCTGCTGCGCCCGCTCGGCAATGTGATCTATTTCATGCCGCCGTACGTCATCACCCCCAAGGAAGTGGAGCGGATGGTCAAGGTTGCCCTTGAGGGCATACAGCGGGCCACGCAGGACTAGACACGGCAAGCCGGGGCGCCAGAAAGTCGGCAAATGGCGGCAGGTTCCCGTCACTCGTCGTCAATTTCTTGACGATTTGACCTCGAAAAGACGTATCTCTGACGCATCGGCGCCTCAGCCGCCCCCGATCACAGGCCATTGATCCGCGGCTCAGCGCCGCTTGTAGACAAAACCTACTGGTGTGCGGTGCAGCGGCTGCCCCCAAGCTGCCGCGCGCAGCGGCCGCCCAGGATGGCGGCGGCACCCGTTCCTGTGCGATCAAAACCGCTGTCGCTACCGGCACTTGGACGACGGCCCGCACCGCCCCGCCAGTCAGGCAAGCGCATGACTCGCGCCCAAATCCAGCGTGCGCCATGGCAGGTTTTCCCTGACTTGCGCG
>JBFJJW010000115.1:0-10554 GCA_041612095.1 Solimonas sp.
ACTTCAGTTTCTCGACCCGGCGGATGGTCTCGCTGGCATTGATATCCAGCTTCAGCGCCTGCACTTCGGTGAAGTTGATTCCTGTAACCGCCACTTCACGCGCGGCCGCAGCGCTCATCCACTGCCCGCCCAAGGCGGCGCAAACATCATCCACCTGCCTGGCCGCGAGGATAGTGGTCGCCATGTGCGCCTTACGCGGGTTCCTGCACAGGAAGCGATCCCAGTTCGGACTGCCGGCCACATTGAATCCATTGCGACCGTTTTGGGCTACAACGCCGGCATCGCAAAAGGCCACGATGGTCTCCTGGATGCCCGTTCTTGCAGCATCTGCCCTGTGCATCCTCGCCATCAGCAGCAGGTCGTATACCTCGGCTTCCCCTGCCTTAACCCGAGCCGCTGCGCCGTCCGCCATCGTCAGCGAAAGCCCGTCATTGTTGGTCCAACGCGCGGTGCAGTTGACCACCGGCTCGTTCAGCAGGAACCCGGTTCGCCAGCGGCCTTCGAACTGCAGCGCCCCCAACGAGTGGAACTCGCCAGTGGGCACGGTGGAAGTCTGATAATTCAGGCTTGATGCTCTAAGCGCGGCGGCATCAGCCATGCCAGCAAGGCAGCCCAGCAGCATCGCAAGCGGCAGGTGGCGCAGCATCACCAGTCCTCCATCAGTTCGTCGAGCTCGGCGGGGGAGGTGCGGTCAGGGTGCGCAGCCGCGAAATGCCCAGCGCCCTGGCGGATCGACGGAGCCTGCAGGTTCCCACTTGCCAGCGCCGATGCCATCGACAGCGGCCCACCGTGGTTGATCACCTGGGTGCCCGCCATGCTGACCGCTATAAAAGCACCGAAAGCCAAAGCACTTGAGGCGGCGACGTTAAGGCCGGTCAGCAGACGGGTGCCCCGATAACACACCCAGAGCGACAGCAGCGTAAGACCGATGACCACGAATGCCAACCACCCTGTGGTATCCATTCGCACGGCCAACTCCCAGCTCAGGAGTGTGATCGCCGCAAAGCCGAGCAGCGTGCGTACGCCGCGGCCGCGCTGACTGCCCCGGGGGACGGAGTCGGCTGCCGCGCTCGCGACCGTAGCTCTTGGAATATCCACCGACGGCACTGGGGGTGCAGGGGACCAGTTGCTCTGTGACCCACAGCGTGGGCAGGTCACCTGGATCGCCCCTCGATCGGTCGGGATGCGCATCTTCTGCGCGCACCCCGCGCACTGAACAATAATTTCCTTATGTTCGTTCATAGGTTCGGTTCGTTACGCCCTTAGCAGGCGTTGTTCCGTGGACGCCCGCCTTACCAAGTTGCGAGCTCGTAGACGATCTCGCGGTCGTTGGTTCGCTGAGTCTCGGGCAGTCGGCCCACATGTTCGTTGACCAAGATGCCCCGCGACTGATCTTCAGTAACAAGTGCTAACCAGACATTGGGTAGCCGCCGCGTGAACCCTAGGATGCTCAAGCTGTGGTCATTCCAGACGTCACACCCAAGCCGCAACAGCGGCGCATCGCGATCCAGCCATAGCTGGCCCATTGTTGCCGGCATCTGCACGCGACCTGCGTGCTGAATCAGTGCATCCAGGGTGTCAAAAGAGAATTGCTGCCACTGAGACGGCCGGCCAGCACCGACCGCAGGCGTCAGTGCGGCATCCGGCCAGTGCCACTGTTCCACCAGCGCTTCGATGTGCTCGGACATCAAGCACTCCGCGGCCGTCAGGGTGCTCAGAAGATCACCCTCAAACTCCGCGAGAATCGCCTGGTGGCGACGACGCAACGCGTTGTCAGCAAGATGCCGCTGCAGCGTGTTCAACGCGCGCAGGGGCCGGTAGGTTGGTTCGATGCTGTGGGCACCCACATGTTCATGGCCGGTGTTGGTCCGTAGTTTCTCTACGCGCTGAGCTTAACCTTGGCGGGTGGTACTCGCGAAATGACGCTCGGTGAAGGTCGTTTATTCCGTTGCTTGCTGGCGGCCACACGTAATGCCTTCATACGGTCGACTGCCATGGGAATCGGAAGCATTGTCGGCCCAGGTCCTTGTCATGGAGATAGCGGATCCCGCATTTGGTTGCGCCCGCTTGCTGAGGTGATCCATCCGGCCTCAATAGTTATACAGCAGCCGTTGCCGGCCATTGTGTAACATATTGCAGAATCGTTACATCTCGTGTAACGTTCGATAATATCGTTACATTCAAGAGGGCGCACCCTATGCCGCTGTCGCAAGCAAAGCGTTCTCCGGCACCGACCTCGCACGTTGAAGCTGGACGGCGCATAGGCAGAAAAAGCAGCAAGCAGGACGCGTTGCTGTTGGCGACCAGGTATTGGGCTCGGGGTCAGAAGCTAGAAATGGCGGCTCTGGCAGCCGAACTGGGCGTAACCCGGGTCACTCTGTTTCGATGGGCGGGGAACCGTGACGAGCTGCTCGCTGAGGTGCTGTGGTCGCAGTGGGACCTGCTATGGCAGGCCGCACTGACGAGCGAAAAAGGGGCGGGCGCCAAGTATGTTGCGGCTGTCTGCAAGCGAGTGATGTCGGGAATTCTCCAGTCCCACGGCATGCGTACGTTTCTCGCGGACGATCCTGAGTACGCGCTGCGGATTCTTACATCGAAGCGTAGTCCGGTTCAGCAACGCGTGATCGAGAATGTCAGGACCCTGATCCTCGATCAGAGCGCTAGAGGGCATATCGACTTGCCTATCGAGGCCGGGGCATTGGCTTATGCAATGGTCAGAATTGTTGAGTCCTTCATCTACAGCGACCAGATCGCCGGTCTGCAGCCTAATACCGACATACCCGCTCAGATTCTGTCGCTTGTGCTGCGCCCAGATCAGAAGAAGAAGCTCAAGTCATGATCAAACCTACATTGCAGACTCTTTCCGTGGGGCTGCTGGTGGCTTTTCTGGGTGGATGCCTATCGGATAGCGAAGCCCCAATTGGGCTCAGCCCACCAGATTCGGCTATAGCGTCCAGCTGCAGCGACGCGTTCACCGCCTACCAGCCATCGCCGGTAGCGGCACAAGAAACCGTGCTGTCCAACCAGAAGGTGATCATGTCAGATGGCGTCGCCATCGCCTTGGATGTACACCTGCCCAGTGGAGAGGCGCGGGCGCTGCCCACCATAGTGTCAATCACCGGTTACGGAAAGTCCGGGCCGGTCGCGACGCTTGAGAATGACGGGCTGGTTTCGCACGGGTACGCGCTGGTCATCATCGACGATCGCGGCACCGGAAACAGCGAAGGCGACTGGGCATCGTTCGATGCACGCAGCCAGGCCGACTACCCCGAGTTGCTCGACTGGATTGTCGCGCAGCCCTGGTCCAACGGAGTCATCGGCTTAACCGGCACCTCCTATTCGGCCATTACTTCACTGTTTGCAGCGTCCAGCCAACACCCGAATGTGAAGGCCGTGTTCGGTATCGTTCCGGCGGGAGACACCTATCGCGACAACACCTTCAGTGGTGGGCAGCTGAATACCGCGTTCACCCCTGCATGGCTAGGCCTGTCTACCGCGTTGTCGGTGGCCGGCACTTCGGAGCTGCCGCAACTCGGCTCGCATGTACTGGGCGCTGCAGACTTCCAGTTGTCGACACTGGCGGATGCTGCACTGGGCGGCGATGTTGCATATGACGGAGCATTCTGGAGAACACGGTCTCCGCTTGAAGGCGTGGATAAGATTAGGGCGCCCACATTCATCGTCGGCGGTCTGGACGACCTTTTCCAACGTGGGCAGCCCATGCTCTACGAGCGATTGGCGCGGAACGTGGATTCACGCCTATTCATAGGGCCCTGGGCGCATACATCGGCGGGAAAGAACCTGCCCAGTGGCCGGATACCCACGCTTCAGAACCTGCGGCTGCAGTGGATGGACCACTACCTGAAAGGCATACCGACGGGTACAGAATGCATTCCGAAAGTCACGCAGTATTACCGTGGCGTGGACGAGTACCGCGCAGCCGCGCGTTGGCCGGTGCCTGGATTGAAGGCGCAGCGATGGTATCTGGGCGCAGACGAAACGCTTGCATTGGAGCCGCCAAGCACTGACTCCGGTTCGCGCACGTACGTGCAGATTCCGCTGACGGGGCTATGCACCAGAAGCCTGAATCAATGGTTGGGTCGCGGCTCATTCGATGCCGCACCCTGCACAACGAACAATCAGCTTGATGAGGCCGGCCCATTGACGCTGGAGTACACCTCCCAGCCGTTCGAAACCGCAATGACGGTGAACGGCCCCATACAAGCGGACGTGTGGATCGTCACCGACAGTTCAGAAGCAATGGTCTCGGTCGCAGTCTCAGACGTGGCTCCAGATGGGTCATCACGCGGATTATCGAACGGCCTGCTATCGGCAACGCATCGCGCCACCGACAACAGCAGGAGTCGATATCTTGACGGCCAGTCCATTCAGCCTTGGCACCCATTCACACGGGAAGCCGTCACGGAGGTAGCGCGCGGAGAACCCATGCTTTTGTCGGTAGAGGTTTTCCCAACGTCCTTTGTCATTCTGCCCGGCCACTCGCTGAGGGTTACGTTGGCGCCATACGACGTGCCTCACGCCATGCCCCCGGTCGAAGGCATCCTGAATTCGCTAGTGGGTATCGTCGAGGTGCTGTCAGACAGGAGTCATCCCACGTCTATCGTCCTTCCCGTCGAACCTGCATTTCGTTGAGAATGCACCATAAGGATACGTTGCGGCCGCTCAGACGGTTGGCACAGTGCCGCCGTCGATGACGTACTCCGCGCCCGATATCGAAGCCGCCCGGGGCGAGACCAGATACGAGATAAGGTCAGCGACTTCGCGTGGTTTTGCAGGGCGCCCTAAGGGGATGCCGCCCAGCGCCTTCATGATGAGCTGCTTGCCGCCCTCGTAATCCGTTCCCGCTCCGTTTGCCACGCGTTCGGCAAGAGCAACCGAAGCCTCCGTCTCGATCCAACCGGGTGATACTCGTACGACGCGGACGCCTTTCGGCGTGACTTCCTTTGAGAGCGCCTTGCTGTAGGTCGATAGCGCGGCCTTGGCAGCGGCGTAGGCGATGGTTGAGTCGGCTAGAGGCAGGACTCGCTGGATCGAAGTGACATGGATGATCACCCCGGAACCACCCGCAATCATTGAGGGAAGCAAAGCGCGATCAAGCCGTACAGCGGGCATGAGGTTCAGGTCCAGCTCTCTTGACCACTGCGCATCATCGAGTGCGGCGAACCCACCGGCAGGCGCAGTTGATCCACCCACGACGTTGACGAGGATGTCGATTTCGCCGAGATGTTGACGCGCTACATCTGCAGCATGGAGCGCACCTTCCGCCGTCGAAAGATCTGCAGCGATATAGCGCACGTTGCCGATTGCTTGAGCCGGAAGCGACTTTGCAACGGCCACGACTCGCACGCCGGCTGCAGCGAGTGCTTCAACCACCGCTGCGCCTACGCCGCGAGCGCCGCCCGTGACCAAAGCGCGCGCGCCTTCTTCCATGCTGCGATGGCTGCGGAACCTGAGTAGGTTTGCCCCTCGTCGGTCACTACACCTTCGTTCGTGAAGCAACGTGCTACAGCCATGCCGTCGCTGAGATCCGCCTCAAAGTACCTGGCGACAGCCTCAGGCAGGTTCAGGTCTTTCATCTCTGCATCTCCATCTGGGTTGGTGGCGCCAAGATAGGGTGCTCACGAAGGTTATAGAATCGCCTATTATCTACGCACGCTGTTTAGAGATAAGAACACAATGCGCGGATCAGAATTCGCCGAGCTGAAGGCGTTTGTGGCCGTTGTCGACCGCGCGAGTTTTGCGCGCGCCGCTGACCACCTCGGGTTATCGCGATCGGCGCTGAGCCAGATCATCCGTCATCTCGAAGCGCGTCTGAAGGTTCGCCTGCTCAATCGAACGACGCGAAGCGTCGCGCCAACGGAGTCTGGCCGGCGACTTCACGAGCGCGTTGCCCCAATGCTGCGTGAAATGGATAACGCCGTCGCGCAGGCAGTCGGTGCAGCGACCCAAACTGCCGGAACACTGCGAATCAACACGCTGGGCATGGCGGCGAAGTTGATCATCGCTCCTCGGCTCGGACGCTTTCACAAAGCGCATCCTGATGTGACGCTGGATATCGTGATAGACGATGGACTGAGCGACATCGTTGCCGACGGATTCGACGCCGGCATCCGCGTAGGTGAACGCCTCCACAAAGACATGTTCGCCGTACGCCTCACCCCGGACGTAAAACTGCTTGCTGTTGCATCGCCCGAGTACCTTGCCAACGCCGGCGAACCCGAGACGCCCACCGATCTGCACCGTCACGCGTGCATCAACTGGCGCTTTCCAGGCAGCGGCAGAATCGCTCGATGGGAGTTCAAGAAACGGGGCAAGACAATCGAAACGATCGTCGAGGGCCCGGTGATCTCCAATCACCAAGACATCGTCGTGCCGGCGGCCTTGCAGGGGCTGGGCATTCTGTACGCATACAACGACGATGGCATCACAGCAGCGTTGGAGCGCGGGCAACTGAAGCGCATTCTTGTTGATTGGTCGCTGACGATGCCCGGCCTTTACCTCTACTACTCAAACCGCCGCCATGTTCAACCCGCGCTCCGCGCCTTTATCGACTGCCTTCTCGATCGGGACGGAGGCGCTCGATTCTGAGACTGCTTGTGGCTACAAGCTTTTGGAGGAGCGGGGCTGCGACACGGTTCCCTTATCGTGACTTATTAATACTTAACATAATATACATTATGAACAATGATGAATGTGGCCGGACGAGCTGAGGACCCGGCTAATCGCTGGCTGTGGCCAAAGCTTCTGATCCCGCGCCAACCAGGATTCGTATTGCTGTGTAGGCGGCGTCCACTGAGGGCTCTCGCCCGCATGTCAGATCGCTATACAGAAACGAGGTGCTGATGCGTATGACCAGCAGGCTTAGCGTTTGTGCATCCAGTTCCGGTGTCAGGTGTCCGTCTTCAATCTCGCGTTCAATGACCGCTTGCACAAACTCGAGCGTACGAACCTGAACTACGCCGGTCTCCGCGGTCACCACCCGCAGCGAGTGCTCGGCGTCCTGTTCCAGCCAGCTGCGCATCGGCGCCGATCCCAGGATGGCGCGCATCGCCTTGGCGGTGATGGTGGCAATCCGTTCAGCGCCACGGGCCGGTGTTTCGGCCAATACAGCTTTTAGCGTGGGCTCGTAGAACGACCACAGGATTTCGCCCAGCAGTGCTTCCTTTGAGCCGATCCATCGGAACGCAGTCGCTCGGCCAATACCCAGCTCCAGCGCCAGCTTGCCGATATCAATCCGTTCGCGTTCCAGCCATTTCCTTCGCGCAAGCGCGAACAAGTCATCGGGTGTCGCGGCGCGCGCCTGCGGTGCGCTGTCGCGCTGGGTTACTACCGCGTTCTGAGCCCCTTTGCGCCCCATTGACACACACCGATTGTGAGTCATACGATGAAAATGACTCATTAATGAGTCTCCAATCATAAATGACTCACCAGTTCGACGTCACCGTCGCCACAGTGGGTCTACACGCACCCCGGGGAGATGACCATGGCGGCATCGGATCAGCAGCAGCTGCGGCACGGCAGTAGACAAGCGTCACGAATCAATGACCACCGATTCCGCATTGCCGCCTGCGTTGCCCTGGCAACAGTGCTGGGCGGCTGTACGAGCAGCTCCTCGCCGCAATCGGCCGCTACGCCGATAACACCGCCGCCAGCCGAAGGAGCCGGCGGCCACCAAGCCCCAGCGTTCAGCCCGGCCTCCCCCGGCACCTTCATTGTTAACAGTGAAGCGGACGATGCCGACGCGCTGCAGGGTGACGGCCGCTGTGCGACGTCGGAGGGCGTGTGCACCTTGCGAGCCGCCGTACAGGAGTCCAACGCAACGCTGCTGTTAAGGACCAGCCCGCTGACACGAACCAACGTCATCATCCTGCCGGCGGGTCATTA
The DNA here is from genome assembly GCA_041612095.1 of Solimonas sp. GTDB lineage: Bacteria > Pseudomonadota > Gammaproteobacteria > Nevskiales > Nevskiaceae > Solimonas. The sequence goes on from JBFJJW010000115.1 coordinate 7,906, forward strand.
CCGCTTCATCAACCCGCCGTTGATTCCCACCGTCGTCGCCGAAGGCACGTCGTCAGAGGGCATGCTCTCCATTCTCGGCTCAACCAATATTCGTGGCGCCGGCGCGCGCAAGTCGATCATTGATGGCAACCAAGTAGATCGCGTGTTCGGCGTCGGCCCCAACGCCATTCTGTCGATCGCCGATGTAACCATCACCGGCGGCACGGGTAGCGGCATCTTCAATCAAGGGGTGCTGACGGTCACGCGCGTCACTGTGACCGGCAACCGCGCCTCCTCGGGCGGCGGCATCTTCAACACGCCCACCAGTTCCGCGATCATCGATTCAAGCACCATCAGCAATAACGTGGCAGAAAACGAAGGCGGCGGTATTCGCTTCGACGCAGCCGGGCTGGTGATCAACTCCACCATCACCGGAAACTCGATTGAATCCGATTGCTGCACCGGCAGCGAACCCGACGGCGGCACCGTAGGCGAAGGCGGAGGCATTGATGCGCGCGGCGGCGGTCCGGTCACCATCATCAATTCAACCATCACCCACAACCATGCCGCCACCGGGGGCGGTGGCGTCAATATCGCCACGTCCTATCAAGGAGACCCCGGCGGCGTGTTCGATGCACTGGGCAATGAGGTGCTGGGCGGGCCAGTGGAGTTGCTCAACACGATCATTGCCAATAACACCTCCGACTTCGGCCCTCAGAACTGCAAACACACGGTCGCCGGGATCTACTCATACGGCGGCAATATCGCCAGCGATGACAGTTGTGGACTCAACGCCAGCAACGACCGCCCGGTCACCGACGCGCAGCTAGCGCCACTGGCCAACAATGGCGGCCCAACGGACACCCAGGTACCGCTGCCAGGCAGCCCAGCCGCGCGCAATGGTCTTGCTCGGCAGTGCCCTGCACTCGACCAACGCGGCGGCGCACGCGGTACAAGCTGTGACAGCGGCGCGGTTGAAGTCAGCACGCCTTAGTACCTGTGTCTATTAGGAAGGCAGTGGCCGGCTTGAACCGGCGGCCACTGCACTCTGGCTGAAGCCGCTGCAAGACATAACCCGGCAAAGGCCGCCGCCCACTACCCCGCCCCTCTGCGGTTTGCAGCCGCTCTACCCGCAGGCGCAGCCCTTGTCGGTCTTCCGAACGACGACAGCCCGCACTATGCTCGGCGCATGTCGATAGACGATGACAACTGGCACGCCTGGCGGAGCTGGAAGGGCCAGAAGGAAAATGCCAGAGCGCGCAAAGCCAGGCTGCTACGTCAGCGCCTCAGCAACTGGCGGCGTCGGAACTTTGTCAGCTCGGGTTGGTCTGCTCAGTCGCGTCCGCCACGCCTGAGTGTGCTGCTGGTGCTGAAGTTGGGCTCCTTGGTCGTCATCGCCCTATGTGCCTACGCATCTTTCCGGTAGCTTGGGCTTCACGAACCCGGCACCCACGAAACGCGGCGGCGGATCGGTATTCTTAAACCACTCAAACAGTTAAGCCAGCATTCAAGTGCCACCCCTTAGCCGGCATCTTGAACCGGCGGCGCGTTGACCCTAGTAGGTTAGCGGTGTATAAACCCCGCCTTTGTGCAGGTCTGCTCAGCAATTTTGGTAGGTAGTGAGGATCATGAATAAAGGTAAAAGCCCCGCCAGGAAGGCAAAACCCGTGACTGCTAAAAAGCCAGCCGCAAAATCCAAAAAGCCGGCTGGCGGCTTGCTCAACAAACTCAAGGGCGCGCTGGCTGGCAAGGCCAAGCCCAGCGCCAACAAGCCTGCTGCCGCCAAGAAGGCGGCGGCCAAGCCGGCCAAGAAGGTCGCCGCCAAGAAGGCAGCGGCGGCTAAGAAGTCTGCTGCCAAACCGGCGGCCAAATCCAAGCCGAAGGCGCGTCCCCTCACCACCAAGACCCCGACTCCAAAAACAGCTTTGAAAAAGCCAAGCACCACTGCACCCAAATCAGCCGCCAAGCCGGCTGCGCCCAAAGGCGCCGCCAAATCCAAGGCACCTGCGGTCAAGGCCAAGGCTGTGGCGCCGGTCGCAAAAGCAGCCGCTGCCGCTGCTTCCAAGCCTGTACGACGCAAGCTGCCGGCAGACGGCAACGTCACGGAAGACTACATCCGCTCGATGAAAGAGTCGGACTACATGAACGACGTGCAGATGAACTTCTTCCGCCGTCGCCTGATCCAGATGCGCGAAGAAGTCCTGCAGCGTGAAGTCGATGTGAAGGAGCGCCTGCATGAGCGCGAGATATTTGCAGATCCCGCTGACCGCGCCACCGCTGAGGAAGAGCATTGGCTCGATCTGCGCCTGCGCGAGCGCGAGTCGCTGCTGCTGAAGAAGATCGACGATACGCTGCGCCGCATTGAAAGCAAGGAATACGGCTACTGCGAGAAGACCGGCGATCCGATCGGGATTCCCCGCTTGCTGGCGCGGCCTACGGCCACTGTTTGCGTGGACATCAAGGGCCAGGACGAACGCGTCGAAGCGCAGTTCAGGGATCGTTGATTGATACCCACCCTGCCCTGACGGCAGCCAGTAACAATACGCCCCGCCACGCGCGGGGTTTATTGTTTGGTGCCCGCGGCCGGACTCGAACCGGCATGACCGTAAAGTCGGGGGATTTTAAGTCCCCGGCGTCTACCGATTTCGCCACGCGGGCGTCGAAAACGAA
>JBFJJW010000116.1:0-10532 GCA_041612095.1 Solimonas sp.
ACGGTGAGGCCGAGCAGAACAAGGAGAATGGGAGCGACAGAGCGCAAGCGAGCTAGCATTGGCTCGATAATAGCAAACGGCTGATCGCCAATGGCCGTATATCACTTCTTCGCGTCAATCTCCTTGCAGCAACGCGCATCGAACACCGACAGGTCGATCTTCTGGTCCACCAGCCAGTTCACCGCGTATTCGAACGTGTCCGGCACGATCTGTTCGAAGAACTTTACCGGCAGCAGCTTCGACAGGTGCCGGTCCACGGGTTTGTAGCGCGCCATTCTTTACTCCCTCACAAACAAAAACCGCTGCGTTATCGCAGCGGGTTCTGTGCCAACTCGGAGGGTTTTTTACAGCCTCAACGCCCAGGTTAACCCGCGGCCCTGACGGCGCGAAGCGGCGGCAGGGACGTCGGGTTGAACCGCTGGTTGTGCCTCATGCGAGCCCCTCGCTGTACTCGAAGGCCCGATGCTCCGAAATGCCGGTGCATTGCTCCTGATGCAGGGGATGAGAACTTGCAGGAACCAGAATATCCGGGCGACTTGTTTCGCCGGTGAGCTTGAGTTTGACAGGCAATCCGAGGGTGGACGGCAGCAAGCGAATATTGTTTGCGAGTTTGGCAGGAAACGCAGGCTCGTCGCCTTGGCTGGGATCACTCCAAAGCTCTGCTACACGTTCAAAGGAGGCCTGATCCAATTCAACCCAAGCCCCGATTCTGTAAGGCTGGTCTCGGCCGGCGATATCCAAGGGGATGACTCCTCTAATAAAGTACCGCCCGTCTTTGGTCCGGCACCCATCGTCATTTTCAGACACCTCCGCCGCTCGCTGCTCAGGCGGCATGGCATGGACCATATCTGGCCTTTTGTAGCTCAGCTCCAGCTCGCCGCGATGGTGCTCCTGACCGCATTGCGGACACATGAAGGTCTCACTGTTCATGAGGCACAACGCTAATTAGACCGCCGAAAAGCGCCATAAAAAGGTGACTGCCTGAGAGCAGACGTCATAAATCCCCCGACTTTCAATCCATTAGGTTGCTCCGCGCCGGAGCCTTTCCGGTTTATACCGCGCAGAGCCATATGCAAACCCCTAGCCCTACTTTACCCCCTCAAACCAACTTTGTTGGATCAGATGCGCTACGAAATGCGCCGGCGTCATCTGCCTCTACGGACCGTACAGACCTGCGTTTTCTGGGTTAGTCGCTACATCTTTCTTCACGGCAAACGTCACGCGAACGATAGGGCGGAGCCCGAGATTACGGCTTTTTTGACCCACCTGGCCCGCGACAGGGCATGCTCGGTCTCCACGCAGAATCAAGCCCTTGGCGCCATCCTCTTTCTCTATTGCTGGATTCTGAAAGCGGCAGGTCGTGAGCAGTCCTCCCGGAGTGTCAGCCCGGAGGCCGCTTCTGGCGCCTCGCCGTCGCCGAGTTCGCACTTTTGTTCCGGGCGACCTCTCAAAAAAAGTAGATCCGGCAGGAAAGAAAATAGCGCGCCAATCCCCGGCACCCCGTTATGCCCTGTACGCGGTTTCACTGCACCGGCACTGCATCCCCACCTTCCCGCTCGTGAGCACTGCCCTCGCGCCTGAGCTGGGTCGGGGTGCGCCCGAACCATCGCCGGCAGCAGCGGGTCAGCGTGGACTGCTCGGAGAGTCCGAGCATGGCAGCAAGCTGACTCAAGGGAACGCGCGTTTCACATAGATAGCGCAATGCGGCCTCGCAGCGCACCTGCTCGCGCAACCCATCAAAGCTCACGCCCTCGGCGGCGAGACGCCGCTGCAAGGTACGCGGGTGCATGCCGACGAGATGGGCGATCACATTCTTGTCGCCGCGTGCCGTGCTCAGGGTCTGCCGCAGCGCACTGCGCACGCGTGGCGCCAGGCCTGGGTCTGCGTCACCCCGCAATCGGGTGACATGGGCCAGCGCCAGTTCGCGCAGCGTCTGGTTGACCTCGCGCAACGGCGCCTTGAGCGTGGCCGGGCTGACATGCAGACCGGCGTGCGCCTGGGCCGGCAGGACCGGCGCACCAAAGAAACGCACGTAGGCCGACAGCGGCGCTACCGGATGGTGCGACAAGGCGACCGCGTGCAGCTGGTACTGGGTGCCGGCCAGAAAGCCGGCGATACGGTGGGTATCTCCCAGTGACTGATCCATGGCCTGGCGCACGATCGGCTGTCGCGGCAGGTCGATCTCGAATCGCAGCTCGCAGGCGCCCGGAATCAGGCTGCTGTGCTCGTGCACCGAAAACAGCAGACCGGGACTGTGTACGTAGAGATACCGTGCGGCGGTCTGCAACCCCGCACCGGCCGTGGGCTCGTTCTGGATCGCCACCGCCAGAGGACCCAGCAGGCTGATGTCCTGGATGCGCGCCAGCCGCAGCCCGAAATCCGGGCAGGCGGTCACGCTGGCGCTGGCCTCCAGCAGATTGACCAGGGCGCGCAGCGGAATCATCGCTTCTTCGTCATCCAGCGACCGTGGCGGGATCTGGTAACGCTGCAGCAGCGGCAATGGATCGGCACCCAGCTCCGCCATCAGCGTGCGGTACTCCTTGATCGCGCCCGCGCGTATCAACGCCGTCATGTCCAGGAATGTAAAAACTATGTCCGGTAGAGTCAATTTTGAATGCGGGCGGCCGGACACAATGCGAGTACGGCAAGCGGAATGGCCGACCGACCCGCTGCAGGCGGTTACGGCCAATGACATACCCGGTGCAGCGAGGAGCACAGCATGAGCGAGACCCTGGACGTACTGATCATCGGCGCCGGACTTTCCGGCATCGGCACGGCCTGCCAAGTTGCGGAGGCATTTCCGCAAAAGCGGATCGGCATTCTGGAGCGCCGGCACAGCATCGGCGGCACCTGGGATCTGTTCCGTTACCCCGGCATTCGCTCCGATTCGGACATGTTCAGCTTCGGCTACCAGTTTCGTCCCTGGAACGCGTTTCAGGTACTTGCGGACGGTGGCGCGATTCGGCAGTACATCCGCGATACGGCACGCGAATACGGTGTGGAGCAGAAGATCCACTACGGCCTCAAGACCACCGAGGCCAACTGGAACAGCGCACAGCGCCGCTGGAACGTCACTGCCCTGGACGAGGCCAGCGGGCAAACTCGTCATTTCACTTCCAGGTATCTGATCGGCTGTACCGGCTACTACAACCACGATGCCGGCTATCTCCCCCACTTTCCCGGTATCGAGCGGTTCAAGGGGCAGTGCATACACCCACAGAAGTGGCCCGAACAGCTGGACTACCGCGGCAAGAAGGTGGTGGTGATCGGCAGCGGCGCGACTGCCGTGACGCTGGTGCCGGCGATGGCCGCCGACGCCGGACACGTGACCATGCTGCAGCGCTCACCGTCCTATATCTTCTCGCTCCCGGGGCAGGACAAGCTGACCGAATTTCTGGCCAAGATCATGCCGGCCTCCTGGGCCTACGGCCTTGCACGCAAGCGCAATATCCTGATCCAGCGCTGGCTGTACATCGCCTGCCGGCGCTGGCCCAAGCTGATGCGCCGCTGGCTGCTGTCGCAGACGCGCAAGCACCTCGGCCCGGACTTCGACATGCGTCACTTCACGCCGCGCTACATGCCCTGGGACGAGCGCCTGTGTGCAGTGCCGGACGCCAACCTGTTCACGGTGCTGCGCAACGGCCAGGCCTCGGTGGTGACCGACCACATCGAGACCTTTACCGAGACCGGCATTCGCCTGAAGTCCGGGCAGGAGCTGCAGGCCGATATCGTCATCACCGCTACTGGCCTCGATGTACAGATGCTGGGCGGCATGGAACTGAAGGTCGATGGCGAGGCGCGGCCTATTTCCAACCGCATGACCTACAAGGGGGTGTTGATGCAGGACATCCCCAACCTGGCCTGGGTGTTCGGCTATACCAATGCGCCCTGGACGCTGAAAGCCGACATCGCCGCGGCCTACGTCAATCGCCTGTTGCGACATATGGACGCACATGGCTATGAAGTCGCGGTGCCGCGCGATACCGAGGGCTGCGCCCTGCCCAACGGCATGCTGGATTCGCTGCAATCCGGCTATGTACAGCGTGGCAAGGACACGCTTCCGCGCCAGGGCAGCAAGCTGCCGTGGCAGGTCCTGATGCACTACGAACGCGATCGCAAGATGCTGCTCAAGGATCCGATCGAGGATGGCCTGCTGCAGTTCGAACGGGCCGCAGATGCGGCTACGGTCGAATCGGCCCTGCAGGCGGCCTGATCGCCCCAGCAGCGGCCGCCGACGCCACGCGACGACGGCCGCTGCTCCGCAGTGCCAATGCGCTTGCGGGCCCGGTCGATTAGGCCTCGGCTGGCGCCGATACCGCGAGCACGGTGAGCTTTCGCTGCTCACCTTCACGCAGCTGCCAGGTCATGACCTGCCCCACCGACAGCCCGATCAGCGCCGCGCCGATGGGGCTGATGACCGAGATGCGCAGCGCCGCCGGATCGGCATCCGCCGGCAGCACGAGCTGAATGGTGCGTATGCTCCCTGTGTCGACATCCTGATACGTCACCTGGCGGCCGATGCTGACCACAGTTGGAGGCACCTGTTCGCTAGGGAGCACCTCCGCGCGCTCGATTTCTTCCAGCAGGCGTTCGCCGACATCCGGCGCGCTGCGTAGCGCCATCTGCGCCACGGCGTGAAGCTGGTCGTAGACGGCGGCGTCAATTATCAAGGGTGGCGCAAGCATGCTGACGGCGTGCGCTCGTTTTTGGGATTGCATAGAGACCTCTATATCGGGTGTCGCGCAGCGCGGGTTTCGCCGGAGCGCGGGGTTGATTGCTGCCGTCACCGCTCCCCGGTCGGTGTGCACTACGCCGGGCTGGCGGCCCCTGACGGCGAGAGGTTTCGATAGTGGGTGCGTCGAATACCCGCCGCACGCCTGCCTGGGGCCAGTTTCAGCTGCTGCGTCTTGGGATCCCCGGGCTTGTGTAGAGGAGGAGCGGTCTGGCCGCCAAGCCCGGGGATTAGAATCCTGCGAGGAGGGTGCCTGCCGGGTGCAGATGCCGAACAGTGGTGGGGCGCAGAATCATGCGCTGATCTTCGGCCGGCACCCCGGAACTGTCAATCCAGCAGCCGCGCGGCGGCCCTGCCCCCGGTTTGGGGGGCTGCACGGCAGGTCGGACTGCCGCACAGTAGCTGGCAGCCCCACCACCCCAGGAGCAAGCAGGCGCAGATGCCTACCGGTCCAGAACTCGCCGTAGATGAGCGCAGCCGCATTGCGCGCGACCTGCGCGAAGACTTCGGCGCGCGCCTGCTGAATCAGCTGAGCCGCGCCGGGGACACGGCGACGGCCACCGAGGCGCGGGTGATGCTGGGCGAACTGCGCAGCCTGCTGGATGCGCTGGACCCACGCTGCTTCTTGCTGGCGGACTGCGTTGCCGAATGGCAGGCCGCGCTGGCGGAGTGCTGCCTGGAGGCAGACCTGCAGCTGGACTGGAACGCCCACGGACCGTGGCCGGCGCGGAACCTGACGCCGGTGCAGCGCTGCAATCCGCAGTTGATACTGCGCGAGTTTGCGCGCAACGCCGCGCGCCATTCACAACCCACTTGCATCGAGCTGCACCTGAGCATGAGCGCCCAATCGCTGGCCATCTGCTGCCGGCACGACGGGCTGAGTCAGGCGCCGCAGGCCTGGCCCGCGGCGCGTGGCCTGCGCATGATCAACCTGCGCACACAGGATCTCGGCGGGACGCTGAGCTGGTCCCTGCCGCAGGCGGGGATCGTGCAATTGGACCTGCTGCTGCCGCTTGCTTACGCTCCAGCCCATGCGTAACGGACTGGTCGTCGAGGATCTGCCGGCACCGGCCCTGTGGCTGGTAGCGGTATTGCAGGAAGCCTTCCCCGGCATCGTCGTGGACAGAGCGGCCTCGCTGGCCGAGGCACGCGCCACGCTCAAGCAGCGCGTGCCGGATATCGCCCTGGTGGATCTCGGGCTTCCCGACGGCTCCGGCACCGAACTGATCCGGGAGCTGGCCACCGGGCACGGCGAGTGCCAGATCGTCGTCACCACGATCTATGCCGACGATCGCCACCTGTTCCCTGCGCTGCGCGCCGGCGCAACCGGATACCTGTTGAAGGACCAGCCCAAGGAAAAGGTCATCGCCTCGCTGCGCGGCATCGCCAGCGGCGAGCCGCCGCTGTCCCCGGTGATTGCGCAACGTCTGCTGCGCATCTTCGGGGGGCCACAGGGCGGTGTGGTCGAGGACGACGCGCCGCGTCTGTCCAATCGCGAGCGCGAAACCCTGATATTGATCGCCAAGGGCTACAAGCTTGCCGAGGTCGCCCAGCAACTGGGGGTTACCCGCAACACGGCTGCGGGATTCATCAAATCCATCTATCGCAAGCTCAATATCTCCAGCCGCGCCGAAGCCACGCTCGAGGCCGCCAGGCTCGGCCTGGTGGACCCTCACATGTAGGTCCGTGGATTGTTCGATCCGCCCAGCCCCCCTATAATCCGCGCCCGCGCCGAAATAGCTCAGTCGGTAGAGCGACTGATTCGTAATCAGTAGGTCGGAGGTTCGATTCCTCTTTTCGGCACCAGACATATCGCGGATTAAGAAGGCCAGATCGCTCGATCTGGCCTTTTTTATTGCGTTTGCGGCATGGTAGCGCCTGATCGTCGACTATTTCGCCGGCTGCTCGCGCGCCGCGGCGGAAATTCAGCGATGGGCAGGGCACACCGGGTTAGCATGGTTGGTGGCACGTACACGCGGCGTCTGCGGCCCCGAGGGCGCCCGACGCCGGTACCGCGCCACCGGACTCGGTTGCCATCGCCCGTTCACTCCGAACCATCCGTCTGTTAGCGCCATGAGGACCCGTAATGAGTCAGGCCCACACTCAACCGATACTCTCCGATCCGGAACTGCTGCGCTCGCAGAGTTACATCAACGGCGCGTATGTCGGCGCACCGGAGGTGCCGGTACACAACCCGGCCACCGGCCAGGCGATCGGCCAGGTTCCAAACCTTGGCGCCGCCGCCGCGACCGCCGCGGTGGAAGCTGCCAGCGCCGCGTTTCCCGACTGGAGCCGGCGCACGGCCAAGGATCGGGGTGCGCTGCTGCGGCGCTGGTTTGAGCTGATACGCGAGCACCGCGAGGATCTGGCGCGGCTGCTGACCTGCGAGCAGGGCAAACCGCTGGCCGAGGCGCTGGGAGAAATCGACTACGGCGCCTCCTATGTGGAGTTCTACGCCGAGGAAGCCAAGCGCATCGCCGGCGAGATTCTGCCCAGCCACCGCAAGGACGCACGCATACTGGTGCAGCGACAGGCGGCGGGAGTCGCAGCCGCAATCACCCCCTGGAATTTCCCCAACGCGATGATCACGCGCAAGGTGGCCCCAGCGCTCGCCGCCGGATGCACCGTGGTCATCAAGCCGGCGATGGAAACCCCGCTCAGTGCCCTGGCGCTGGCCGAGCTGGCGCACCGCGCCGGCCTGCCGGCCGGCGTGCTGAACGTCGTGACCGGTGATGCAAAGGCCATAGGCGAAGTGTTCTGCACGGACCCGGCCGTGCGCGTGCTGGGTTTCACGGGCTCCACCGAGGTCGGCAAACTGCTGATGCGCCAATGCGCCAGCACCGTCAAGCACGTGGCATTGGAGCTGGGCGGCAACGCGCCGTTCCTGGTATTTGATGATGCCGATGTGGACGCCGCCGTCGAGGGTGCGATGGCGTCCAAGTTCCGCAATGCCGGACAGACCTGCGTCTGCACCAACCGCTTCTATGTGCAGGCCGGTATTTACGAGGCGTTCATGGAGCGCCTGATCAAGGCCACGGGTCAGCTCAGGCTGGGCAACGGCCTCGATGCCGGCGTCACGCAGGGGCCGCTGATCAATGAAGAGGCCGTGGACAAGGTCGAACGCCATATCGCCGATGCGCTCGCTCGCGGTGCGCGCCTGCGTCTGGGCGGCAAGCGCGACGCCGAGCGCGGACATACCTACTTCCAGCCCACCGTGCTTGCCGACGTACCGGCCGATGCCTTGATGACTCAGGAAGAAACGTTTGGACCGGTGGCGCCGGTGATCCGATTCTCCACCGAGGAAGAAGCGCTCTCGCTGGCGAACGCCTCATCGGTGGGTCTGGCGTCCTACGTGTACACCCGCGATCTGGGACGCGCGTTCCGCGTGTCGGAGGCGCTGGAGTTCGGCATGGTCGGCATCAACACCGGGCTGATCTCCACCGAGCTGGCGCCATTCGGCGGCATCAAGGAGTCGGGCAACGGCCGAGAGGGTTCTCACCACGGCGTCGACGAGTACCTGGAGATGAAGTATCTGCTGGTTGCGGGCCTGTGACAGCAGGCGCGTGCCGAACGCCGTGGCCGCTCAGGACCGGGGCGGCGATGCCGCGTGATCGCCCGCAGCCCGGGCACCGTTGCCCCAGACCATGACCATCGCCGTCGCGACCGAACTGGGCGCCGGCTATGGCCACGCCACCCAGGTAGGCATGGTGGTGAACTGCCTGCATGAGCTGGGCAAACCCGCGCTGGTGGTGGCCAAGGATGTCACGGCTGTGCGCGCAGTACTCGGCTACCCGCCCGGCTGCGATGTCTTGCAGGCACCGTTTCGATACAAGCCGCTGGCCAGGTTCGCGCGGGTCAACAGCTACGCGGACATCCTCGTGGAAGCCGGGTTTGGCGATGTCGAGGGTCTGGCAGCGCGCCTGCGGGCCTGGATCAGCCTGTACGAGCGCTACGGCGTCAGCCATCTGATTCTGGATCACGCGCCCACGGCCCTGTTCGCGGCACATGCCGTGGGCATACGCAGCGGCGCGGTCACCTCCAGCTTTGCGATCCCGCCGCTGCGCCATCCGTTTCCGGTGATGTCCTCTGCGCACGCCACGTCGCCGGAGCTACGCAGCCAGCGAGAGCAGGCATTGCTCGGCATCCTGTCGCAGGCACTGCAGCGCGTCGGCCTCAAGCCACCGCAGACCTTGCAGGAGCCGTTCGAGCGGCTCAGCACGGCGCTGGCCAACTACCGCGAGCTGGATCATTACGGCGCTCGCGAAGGCGTCCACTACCTGGGCACGGCCCCACACTCGGCCAGGACGCCCGCGCAGTGGCCCGCCGGCGAAGGCACAAAGCTGTTCCTGTACGCGCCGTGGCACCCCGCCATCCGCGATGCGCTGGCCGAGCTCCTGCCCCAGGGCTACCGCATCTCGGCAGTGATTCCCGACGCGCCGCCAGACGCGATCGCGCCAGCGCACAACCTGAGCTTGAGTCGCGCCCTGGTTGATATTCGCAGCGCCCTGACCCAATGCGAAGTGTTTGTCGGGCACGGCTCCTTGCATAGCGTCACCGCCAGCCTGCTCGGCGGTACGCCGTGCGTGATGATTCCGCTGTGGCAGGAGCAGGGCATGTTTGCCGAGCGTGTCGTTGACCTGGGGGCAGGCCTGATCGCACGCCCGGAAACGGTGGTGACCGCGGTGTCCACCGTACTCGGCGACCGCCCGCGTTATGCGGCCGCCGCTGCCGCATTCGCAGGGCGCTACTCAGGGTTCGACTGCACCGCCGCGCATCGCGACTTTCTGCGCCAGTTCATCCAGTCGTCCTAGCGCTGTGATGGGCAGCCGTGGGCGACGTGCCGGACTGTGCCTCGAATCGCCCACAGAATTCGGTTATGCGTGCAATGGCTTCGGCGTCCTCGAGAATGCGCCGGTGCCCCAGTCCCGTGCTCGCAACCAAGTCGCAGTTCAGTGTCTTCTGCAGGTGCAGCGACTGGGCGAAGGGAACGACCCGATCATGGCGATCATGCAGCAGCAACACCTCCGGAACCGGCTGCGTGGCCTGCAGTGCCGCCAGCGTAGAGCAGTGCCGGAGCTCGCAGCCGTAGTGCGCCACGGCGCGGCGGTGCAAGGCCCGACGGCAACGCGCAGGCAAGCCCAGCATGCCCGAGATCTGCGCCAACTCCTGTTCGAGATCGCCGCCCGGTGCCACCAGCGCCAGGCGCGGGATGCGCCCCGGATGCAGCCTGAGGTAGTGTGCCGCGACCGCGGCCCCCAGCGAATGCGCAATCACCACCTCGGCCGGGCCGTACTGGTCCAGCAGCGCAGACAGGCCCGCCGCCATCTCGTGCACATCCGTACGCAGCCCCGCCGACCGGCCGTGCGCAGGCAGGTCCGGCGCCAGCACCTGCCAGCCTCGCTGATGCAGCGACTCCGCTAACGCGACGAAATCACCTGATGCGCCCTCCCACCCATGCACCAGCACCGCCAGCGGTCCCTGCTCGCCCCAACGATGGATGCACAGCGGCTGACCGTTCCATTCGAGCGTCAACACCTGCACCGGCCGCTCCACGCCGGGAAGGCGACGGCGGGAGGGTCGCAGCATGCGCCCGAAAACCCAGCGCGCTACGAGGCCGGGCAGCAACACGCCACCGATGCGGAACACGGCGCGTAGCGGCAGCGGCAGGGACCGCCGTGCCGGACTAGATGCGGGAACCGCGCCCGCGAGGACCGACTCAGCCATGGACGACTCCGGTTTGCACACGATGCTGGATCCCGGTGGGACGACGACACCCACCAGCGGCAGACAGACGCGGGTC
>JBFJJW010000117.1:0-10282 GCA_041612095.1 Solimonas sp.
GCCTCTACGGACGCGGGCGCGGTGAGCGCCTGCAGGAAACGCACGGTGTCGGCAGCACTGGCCGTGGGCCGCTCCAGCGGCAGCACGTGGCCGGCGCCGGCGTAGGTCTTCACGTCAACCATCGCCGCGGCGCCGAGCTTGCGCTTGAACTCGCTGGCCAAGGCTACCGGCAGCTGCGGATTGTCTTCGCCCCACAGGATCAAGGTCGGCGCGGTGATCCGGGCCAGCAAGGCGTCCGGCTCGCCCGACTCAAACTGGCGCAGTCGCGCCAGCTCGGCTGCCCGGTTGCCGTCGCGTCGCCACATGTCGACGAAGCGGGCCTTCAGCGCGGCGTCGATGACACGGTCATCCGCAATCATCCACTCCAGAAAGCGTTCCAGCGCCAGCGGCGGCACCAGCGGAAACACCAGATCCGCCCACGCGGGAATGCCGCGTCCGCTGCCACGGCTCTGGCGTTTGAGGCCGCCGGAGTTGATCAGCACCAGTGCGGTCACGCCCTGCGGTTGCTGTGCGGCCAGGGTGAAGGCGATGTTGCCGCCCAGGCTGGAGCCCACCACGGTGTACGTATCGATCTGCAGTTTCGCCAGCAGCCCCAGCAGCAGATCAACGTCGCGCTGCACGCGGTAGTCGCTGCTGGGGTCGGGCCCGGTGAGGCCATGGCCGCTGAGGTCGTAGCGCAGCACGCGATAGTGCGGGGCGAGCGTAGGCATCCAGCCGTCCCAGATGCCCATGTCGAAGAAGTGCGAGTGAATCAGCACCAGCACCGGAGCTTGTTCCGGGCCTTGCAGGCGGTAGCGTAGCGGCACGCCGTCGACTTCCAGCGTATTGAGTTGGGCGTCGCCGTAGCGTTGCTCGAGTGTGCTGACGGGTATGTCGCGCCAGGCCCAGCTGGCATAGGCGACATACGCCGCTACCAGTGCGAGCAGCGTCAGCAGTCCTCGCAACAGCCAGCGCAGAAGGGTGCGCATCAGGCGACCGCCAGGCTGTCGCGCACGCAGTTGATCATGGCGCGCTCCAGGATGAAGGCCTTGGCCTTGATCGGGTCGGCCGCCGCGTCCATCAGCATGCGCTGGCGCTTGATCTGTACATCCGGATCCGTGGACTCCATCAGCTGTTTGTTGTTGATGGTGTGTTCCTGCACGAAGCGCACCGCCAGTTCGCGCCGCTGGCGGTCATAGCGGGCGAAGGCATCGCGGTGATCGGCACCGCCGCAAACGATCGCCACCAGCTTGCCTGCAAGATTGTGTGCGTCGTGGATGCCGCCATTCATGCCCATGCCGCCCAGCGGATTGTTGATGTGGCAGGCATCGCCGGCCAGCACCATGCGCCCGTTGTAGTAGGTCTCGGAAACGCGCTGATGCACGTTGTAGAGGGTGCGGTGGCCAATCTCGTAGGGCGTGTGCTTGGCATGCAGATGCCGCAATCGAGCCTGCACGTGCTCATCCGACAGCACCCAGGCTTCATCCTCGGGTGACTTCGGAAATACAGGAAACAGCACGCGCCAGATCTTCTCGGTGCGCAGAATCACGCACCACTCCTGCGGGTCGGCGACGTAGTTCACGTAGGAGAGATTGTCGAACACGGTCTCGAAGGCAAACGGTGTGCTGACCACCAGAAACTTCTCGTCGTAGGTGAAGCCACCAAAGCCGATGCCCGCGGCCTTGCGCACCTTGCTGCTGGCCCCATCGGCGCCGATCAGAAACGGCGTGCGGATCTGCCGAGGGCCTTCCGGTGTGCTGACCTCAACCGTGACGCCGTCTGCGTCCTGAGCGGCGTTCACCACTTCATGGCCAAAGCGCATTTGCGCATGCGGGTACTCGCGCAGCTTTGCGTTCAGCACGTGGGTCATCTCGTACTGTTCCAGCTGCAGCCGGAACGGAAACGGGGTTTCGTCGGCAATCAGTTTCATCTGGAACTCCGCAACCTCGCCGCTACGACGGTCGCGGTACTGGTAGCGGTCCACAATCAAGCCCTGCTGGATCAGGGTTTGCGCCACACCCAGTTCCTCAAGCATTTCCAGCGACGGCGGGTGGAAGGTTGACGCGCGCAGGTCGCGCGGCAGGCTGGGGTGTTTCTCCAGCAGCATCACCGGCACATCGTGCTGTGCCAGATACAGCGCAAGTACCGAACCGCAGGGGCCGGCGCCGGCGATCACGATCGGTTCCATGCCTGCGCTCATGCCGCGCCCACGGCGGCGGCATCCGCCTTTGGCAACTGATCCGACTGCCCGCGCAGTCGCAGCGCCCAGATGAAAACCAGGACATTGATGGCACCAAACATCACGAACGGCGCGCTGGGGCCGAGGCTGCGGAACAGCAGTCCGCCTACCCCGGAGCCGACCAGAATGCCGACCGCGCCAGCGACGCCGAAGAAGCCGATGATCACACCGCGCAGTGCGGCCGGTGCCTGCTGGCCAATCAGCGCCTGGCTGCTGACGAATGCGCCAATCTCGGCCACGCCCATCAGCCCCAGCAAAGCAAAGACCCAGGGTGCGGTCGGGTCCTTCACCAGGAACAAGGCCAGATAGACCGCTGCCGTGAGTCCGGAGGCGATGGCCACGGCCGTCACGCGGCGCACACGGTCGCTGAGCAGGCCCATGAGAATGGCGCCGATCATCGCGCCGGTGACGATGGTCAGTACCCGTGGCATGGCCAGTTGGCCCATCGCTTCGCTTGCGGTCAGGCCCATCTGCGCCGTGCCGTACTGCACCAGCCACAGACCCATGAACGCGCCGGTGACCGCCAGCACGCCGCGGGAAGTAAAGGCGGCCGCGCAGGCCAGTGCGATCCCCGGATCGCGCGTGCTGCGCAGGCCCTGTGCCAACAGGGTGCGCAACGGCGGTTGAGCCTGTGCGGCGATACGGCCGGCCTGACCGGATAGGCCCACGGCGGCAATCACCGCAGCAAACACACCGAGACTGCCGGCGAATGCGAAAGTCAGTTGCTGCGCGGCCATTTCATCAAAGCCACGCGCGGCGAATACGCGCGGCAACGCCAGCAGCATGGGCGGAATGAAGGCGCCTAGCGTCGCCACGACCCCTTGCAGCCCATTGGCCTTTCCGCGGTCGGCCTCCTGCGGGTAATCGGCAATGACGGTGACCATCATGCCGACCACAGCAGCGCTACCCAGCGCCACGATCAGCCGCAGTGCCACCAGTTCGGTGACCGAGCCGGCCTGAGCGTAGAGCGCATAACCGATACCGGTCAGCAACAGGCCAACGACATAGACCAGGCGCCGGCCGACGCGATCCGCCAGTGCGCCGATGGGGCCCAGCAGCAGGATGAACACCAGTTCCTGCAGTGCCGCCAGCGAGCCGGTCAGCGTGGCCTGTTCGCCCTGCGGAATGCCCATCGCGTGCAGCAGCCCCGGCTGCAGCACCGAAAGCGCGCCGGCATAGGCGGACGAGATCACCGCCACCAGCAGATAGGCCCACAGATGGACCGGCCGTACGCCGGGTACGAGTTGGATGCCGAGCGTGCGGTCCGGGGTCATGGCGTCGTCATTGTATGTAAAGTTGTATCAATGATATAACATTATAAATAAATACAGGTGGAGCAAGCGATGCAGCAGCTGTTGATTCTTGGCCTGGGCCATGTGGGCAAGGCATTGGCGCAGCGCTTCCGCAGTGAGGGGGTGCGTGTAATCGGGACCACCACCACGCCGGACAAGCTTGAAGCCCTGCGTGCGTTTGCCGACGAGGTATATGTGGCACGCGGAACCGATAGCGACCGCATCCGCGAGATTGCAGCCGGCTGCGATGCCATCGTTACCACGGTGGCGCCGAACGTGCGCCAGGCCCGCAACCGCGAGGAGCGTGAGGCCACCTACCGCGATGCGCTGGTCGCCAGCTGCGAAAGTGCGGTGGCGGCCAACCCGCGCGTGGTGTTCCTGTCTTCGTTCTCGGTCTATGGCGATGGCGGTGCAGGGGACGGCCCCATCACCGAGGACACGCCCGTCAGCAACAAGATGGAGCCCTCGGCGCGCTACTACAGCGAGGCCGAGCAGGTGGTGCTGGCCAGTGGCCGGGGCTGTGTGCTGCGCCTGCCGGACATCTACGGCGCGCCGGGCGACATGAGCTACGCACAACGCGTGAAGCTGGCGCACGAGATCATGGGCGGCAAGGGCCCCTTCAGCGCGGATGCGCGGCTCTACATCATCCACTTTCAGGATGTGGTGGCCGCTGCCGAGCACGCGCTGCGCAAGCAGCTCACCGGCATCTACAACGTCTGCGACAACCAGACGTTGCCGCGCACCAACGCCGAGGTGTTCGACGAGCTGTGTCGCCGCCACGACCTGCCGCAGCTGGAGTTTCTCGGCCAGATCAAGGCGCCGACCCGCAAGATTTCCGCGCAGAAGCTCGCGGACACCGGCTACCGGACCGTGCATACGGACCCGGATCATCCCCTACGCTGAGCACACACCATGGCAACGTTCGTCATTACCGGCAGCACCAAGGGCATCGGCTTTGCGTTGGCGCAGTACGCCGTCTCTCGCGGCCATCAGGTCGTGGTCAGCGGCCGCACCGCAGAGGCGGTAACAAGAGCTGCAGACGCATTGACCGGCACCGGTGGCCCCGGCCGCGCCACCGGGCTGGCCACGGACGTGACCGAGCTGCAGCAGGTCGAAGCCCTGTGGGCGCATGCCATTGCCGAATTCGGCCGCGTCGATGTGTGGATCAACAACGCCGGCGTGGCACACACCACGCAGCGCATCGTCGATAGCTCGGCCAGTGGCATTCACGCGATGGTGACGACCAACGTGCTGGGAACCATACACGGCAGTCAGGTCGCGGCCCGGGGCCTGATGGCGCAGGGCAGCGGTCGCATCTTCAATATCCTGGGGGGCGGCTCCGACGGCGAGTATTTCCCCGGCATGGGCATTTACGGCACCACCAAACGTGGCCTCGACTATCTGACCACTGCGCTGGCCAAGGAACTGGCGGGCACACCGGTGCTGGTGGGCAAGGTGCGGCCGGGCATGATCGTTACGGAAGGGGTCATACGCGAGATCAAGGCGGACCCGGAGAACTTCCAGCGCAGCCGCAAGATCATGAACACGCTATGCGACCTGCCCGAGACCGTCGCGCCGTATCTGCTTGAACAGATGCTGGCGATGAAGAAGAGCGGCAGCAAGATCCGCTGGCTCACCGGCGGCAAGATCGCCAAGCGTTTCCTGATGGCCCGGATCAAACCGCGCGACGACCTGTTTGCCGCAGCCGGCCTTTAACTTTCTTTGCACGTGACCGACACCATGAGCTCCGACACCAAGACCATAGACCAGTTTCTTTCCGAAAATCCGAACGTAGATGTGAGCAAGGCGTGGGAGCGCTGCTACGGCATCCTGGCGGGGATCAAGGACCGCATTGCCACGCGCTTTCCGGTTGAGCGCCATCCGTCGTGTGCCGGGCGCGAGTACTACACCAGTCCGGACAAGCAGTTCGAGGGTTCGTTCAACGCCTACAGCGGACCCGGCGTGGAGTGGCTGGTGAACTCCTGGCTCGGCAACCGCAAGGCCTCGATCCTGGACATGAACGCCACCTGCTTCCTTGGGCAGGAAACCGATGTGCCGCATCTGATCGTAATCTTCGGCACCTTGCCCAAGCTGTTCTTCTATTGCGACTACACGCCGCGTCGCAATCTGATGACCGACATGGCCTATCTCGATAAGTACTACGGTGGCGAGGTCAACGACGACTGGGTGAAGCTGCGCGGCGACCCCGATCTGCACTGGCTGGTCAGCCACGGCACCTACATGCGCTCGCTGTTGTCGCCGGCGGGCATGAGTATCGCGGGTGATCTCAATGACCAGAACATCGACAAGTTCGAGGTCTATGCCGAACGTTTCGTGTCGCGTTGGCTGGGCTGGCTGGATGCTGCCACGCCGGTGCCGGTGGCCGAGCGCGCAGAACTGCAGCGCTACGACCATCAGGTGCGCCGTCTCGGCTATGAACGTGACCCGATGAACAAGCTGGCGGCCAACGTGTTTGGCGCCGACCAGGTCCAGCGCATGATCAGCATGCGCATGGGCGAGGACCAGATGGCAGCGAGCCGCATCTACACATGAAGACCGTCGTCATTACCGGCAGCACCCGCGGCATCGGCCGCGGCCTGGCCGAGGCCTTTCTGGCGCGCGGCTGCAAGGTCGTGATCAGTGGTCGCGGCGCGGCCGCGGTCGAGCGTGTGGTGGCTGAACTGGGCGGAAAATACCCTGGGAAGGTTGCCGGCGCCGCCTGCGACATCACCCAGTTCTCTCAGATCGAGGCCTTGTGGCAGTGCGCTGCTCAGAAATTCCAGCGCGTCGATGTGTGGATCAACAACGCCGGCATGAGCATACGGCGCGGTCCCTTGCACGAGGCCAGGCCGGCAGATATCGAAGCCATCGTGTCCACCAACCTGACCGGCGTGCTGCTCGCCAACCGTGTCGTCATCGCCAGCATGCTGGCGCAGGGCGGCGGCCAGGTCTGGAACATGGAGGGCTTCGGCAGCAACGGCGCCACCCAACCCGGCATGGCCGCCTATGGCGCGACCAAGCGCGGCATCAATTACCTGATCAAGGCGCTGCAGAAGGAAGTGCGCGGCACGCCGGTGCAGGTCTGCACGCTGAGCCCGGGCATCGTCGTCACCGATCTGCTGGTCGGCGACTATGACCAGACCTCCGAGGCCTGGGCCAAGGCCAAGAAGATCTTCAACATCCTCGGCGACACGGTCGAGACCGTCACCCCGTGGCTGGCCGACCAGGTGCTGGCCAGCAACAAGCCCGGAGCCAAGGTGGCGTGGCTGACGACCGGCAAGGCCTTCGGCCGCTTCATGACCGCAGGTTTCAAGAAGCGCGATCTGTTCAGCAGCCCCGCTGCCTCTCAGTGAGAACCCGCATGAACAACTACCAGGTCGCGCAACGCGCCCGCATCGGCGTGCTGATTCCTTCAACCAATACCGGCGTCGAGTACGACCTGCAGAAGTTCCAACTCACCGGCGTGAGCTGGCATCCGTCGCGGTTCTGGATCGAGCTCAAGAACTGGGCAGACGAGGGCAAGAAGACGGGCGATGATGAGAACACCATCTTCGAGCGCTTCCTCGACATGATGCGCGGCGAAATGCCCATGGGCATCAAGAACGTGCTCAGCGCCAAGATCACGCATCTGATGCTCGGCATGAGCGCGGAGACCTTCTGGGGGGGGATGGAAGGCAATATCGCCTTCGAAAAGGACATCAAGGATCAGATTGGTGATCTGGGCCTGACCACCGGCGCTGCCGCATGCCGCGACGCCCTGCACCTGTTCAAGGCCAAGCGCATCTCGGTGATCACGCCGTACCCCCCGGTAGGGGATGACAATGTGCGTCGCTTCTTTGACGAGATCGGCTTTCAGGTCAAGCACATTGCCGGCCTCAATCGTCCGTCGGCCACCGCCATCGCTGAAACCACGATCAAGCAGGTGGTGGATGCCGTGAAGGCCATCGATGGCGACGACGTCGACGCCATCATCCAGTGCGGCACCAACCTGTCCACCGTGGATATCTTCCCGACGCTGGAGCACTGGCTGGAGAAGCCTTTGATCCCGATCAACGTCGCCACCATCTGGCACGCGCTGCGCGCCTGCGGCATCCGCGATCAGGTGATCGGCAACGGGCGCCTGATGGAAGAGTTCTGAGCGGACGCTGCGATCGGACTGAAGCCTCATGTCGGGCCGAGGGCGATCGAGACCAACCCTGTGGGCGGTCTCGATCAACCCGATCGGTTAGCGGTAAATGAAGTTCCGGGCATTAGCGACCTGTACTCGCCGACGCCGGAGTCCGACTACGGCGAGCATCAGCATCAGGCCCTCCAGCGATAGCGCGCCGCCGAACCGTGCGCCTTCCGGGCTTGGCACCGGCGCTGCTGGCGGTGCAGCAGCTTCACCGGGCATGCCGCTCTTGCATGCGGCACGCAAGTCCTCGGTGGCGACGCGAGCGCCGGTGTCGGGATGACGCAGGGATACGCGTGAACGAAAGTAGAACGACATCCGCTCGCAGATGGACAGGCCTTCGATCGTGTACGGCTGGTTCCCTGCCGTCAGGTCGTAGATGCCGGAGCCGATGCTGTGGATGTCGGCGGAGCTATCGAAGGTGGTGAACTCAACCAGGCGAGCGTGAGCATCGCGTGCCAGTTCGGCATCGTCGATGCCTTTCAGGTAACGATCAAACCATGCCAACGTGAGGTAGGTGGCTACGGCCTCCCCGTAGCGACTCGAGGGCGAGATGGTAGTCGGCGTGAAGTCCAGGTGCGTGCCGGCGCGCAGTACGTACAGCATCGTATCGACCCCTGCCGCGCGTAGCTCCTGGTAGCCGAGATCCTTGGGATGCGGAGAAAAACCGCGACCGCGACCGCCTTCGCCGTTCCGCGGCGCGGGTTCTGGCGGTTCGGTATAGGGAATGGGGACGAAGTAGTAGTCGGCACCGATTCCCAGGCCCGGTTTTGTGATCTGCACGTCGGCCGGCGGCTCGATGCCGATGTCGTCCTCCCAGCCGTCCTTCAGCGCGGTCAGATTGTCCCAGGCAACAAAGGCCTGAATTCTCGGGTCGATCTGGGCGATCAGGCTTGCGGTGCTGGCACCCTGCGAGTGGCCGGCAATGCCGACGCGGCTTCGATTCAGATCGTGTGGAAAAGGAAACGCGTCGGAAAACATCCAGTCGAGCATGTCCTGAGCATCAATGCCATGGTCGCCTCCCGAGGTCTCTGCCACATCGAATGCCACGGCCAGATAGCCGGCTTCCGCCAGCGACTGCGCGGCCCACCAGTGCAGCTGCCTATTGCTGGCGCCACCGTGGACGATCAATACAGTCGGGTAAGGCCCGTTGTCGATGGACAATCCCGGCGGCACGTCCTGACAGCTGTCTGCGGTGCAAGGTCTGAAGATGTCTACCGCCAACTCGGCGCCCGCGCGATTCAGTACGGTGGTGGCGTCAAAACGAAAGCGATGACCGGCGTGCTTGGCAGGTTCCCGAAACGTGTCCCGTAGTGGTGCGGGCACGGCCGGATCAAAGGCCTGATTGGCGTAGGTGTCCATCAGCCGCTGTTCCGCACAGCTGATGTTTTCCAGATCGCGTTGCGTCCAGGTCACGCTGCCGGGCTCTGCATCGACCGCTGGGGTGTCGCAGTCAATGCCCTGAGACAGCGCCCACGTGGGGTACAGACCCATGACGGCCAGGAGGATGCCGCAGGACAGCCGCCTCACGGGCGAGGCTCTACGACGTCACGCTGGAGATGAAAGATCAGGTAGTCGGCCTGACCTTTGACCTCGCCGATACCGATGACGGTGTTGTCGTCCACCTTGCGGAAGTAATCCATGATCGGTTGCCGGTCATAGATGAGGCTCGCCGTCAGCGCACCGCGAAAGTGAACCATGCGCAGACGCGCAGCCCCCAGTTTGTCGAAGGCGTAGATGCTGCCGTCTTTGGCGCGGGCCAGAAGCGGCTCCGCGTGGTCGCGCGAATCGAAGCGCTTGCCGTACCAGTTGATCGGGTCTGGTTCAGCGCCGCCATCGAATTTGCCGCCGCGCCATTGGCCCAGCAGGAAGTCGATATCTATCGGCGGCAGTTGGTCGTACAGCGCCATGAGTCTGGCGTTGTCCACCGCAGTGCCTTGGTTGATCAGGGTGCGGAGCTCGGTTGATGCCGCGCTGTGGTCTGTGGCAGGCAAAGTGGCGCAGCCGCAGGATGCGAGTGCCGCAACAAGAACTGCTGTGCGAAGGCTGGTAAGCATGAGCGGGTCTCCAAGTGGCAGGTGTTTCTAGTTGCCGTTGATCGTGCTGAGCAAGACGGCGAGTTGTGGCTGAAACCAGGTGCCGATGACCAGGTCGGGCCGCCCATCACCATTGAGATCGGGCGAGATCAAGGCCTCCGAGGTTTCGACGGTGCCGTGGGTCTGGTCCAACGCGAGATCGGTGCAGACGTCCAGCGCAATTCCGACGGAGCCGTTGAAAAAGGACAGCGCCATGTCCAGGCGGCCGTCCTGGTTGAAGTCGGCGAACTCAACGGCGTTGCTGCCGGAATCGGTTTCAAACTCGACAGGTTCACCCAGATGGCCGTCCGCTTGGCCCTCAAAGATCAGCAAGCTGCCGCCAGCAACGGGCACAACAAGATCCGGGCGGCCATCGCAATTGATATCTGCCGAGCGCATCGCCTCATTGGCGCCACTGCTGGAAAAAGGACCTGAGCCCGCGACAAAGCCGCCGGTTCCGGTGCCGTGAAATACCTCGGTACGCGAGGCAATCGGGCCGGTCGGCCAGTCGGTGATCGCCACATCA
>JBFJJW010000118.1:0-10189 GCA_041612095.1 Solimonas sp.
TAGGTTCAGTGTGGAGCGGTAGTTCAGTTGGTTAGAATACCGGCCTGTCACGCCGGGGGTCGCGGGTTCGAGCCCCGTCCGCTCCGCCAACGTAGTAGGGAATAGGGCGCCGCAAGGCGCCCTATTTTTTTGCGCGCGCTATTTGCCGCGCGACCGGCTTCGTCCGAAGCGATGATCGGAAGACCGGTTTCGGCGTGCTAGATTCCCGCCATCTTTCACCGACCATTGCGAATCAAGGGGGAGCCCGCAGTGAGTACGCCGGTCGTTCTGATACATGGCATGTGGTGCACCGCTGCAAACTGGTCTCGGATTCGAGAGCTGATGGAGCCTCGCGGCTATCGGTGCTTTGCTCCCTCGCTGCCGGCACACGATGCGGTGCCGGATCAGCCGCTGATGGTTGCGCGGCAGGGCCTGCGAGACTACGTGGATCATCTGGAGCGCGAGGTAAACGCCCAGGGGTTTACTCAGCCGCCGGTTCTGATGGGGCACTCCATGGGTGGACTGCTGGCGCAGCAGCTGGCGCTGCGAATCAAGCCAGCGGCGATGGTGCTGCTGACGCCCGCGCCGTTTTCGGGGGTCAACGGAGTGCGCGTCTCCAATCTCGCGGTATTCGCACCCTGGATGTTCGGCGGCCTGTTCTGGCGCAATCCCCACAAACCCAGCTTTGAGCGTGCGTGCATTTCCGCCTTCAACGGCATTCCCCCTGATCGCCACCGGCGGCTTTATGAAGGACTGGTTCACGAGTCCGGACGGGCTGCCGCCGAGATCGCGCTATGGTGGCTGGATTTCTCGCGCGCCGCCGCCGTCGACACCGCTGCGATTCGCTGCCCGGTTTATATTGTCAGCTGTGGCGAAGATCGTCTGACACCGGCGGCAGTTGTGCGTAAAGTCTCATCGGCATATCCGCACGCTGCCTTGCGTCACTACCCGCGGCGTGGGCACTGGGTGGTGGATGACGACGAGACCGATGAGATGATTCACGGCATCTGTGGGTGGCTGCGGCCAATCGAGCGGCGTGCACATGGCACGTCTTGAGTGCGGTTGCCGGCCTCACTGACTGAATAAATTACGAGAGGAGCGGGATGGGTATTCCCAGATTGGCCGTCGCCCTGGTGGCGCTGGCAGTGAGTGGGCTCGGTTGGGCGCAGGCCGATCCGGTTTCGCGAGCGATCGACGCCACGCAGCAGACGCAGAGAGCGGCGGCTGCTTCCCAGGACAAGATTGACCGGCTGGACGCGCAGACGCGCGAGCTGCTGGAGCGCTATCGCGCCGCGCTGTGGCAGGCGCAGCAGCTCAACGTCTACGCCGGCCAGCTTGATCAGCTATTGGCCTCGCAGCAGGCGGAGTTGAAGTCGCTGCAGCAGCAGATCGAGGAAATGGATCGCGTTGACGAGGCGCTGCTGCCGCTGATGCTGCGCATGCTCGACAGTCTCGAGCAGTTCGTCGAGTTCGATCTGCCGTTCCTGCATACCGAGCGCACGGAACGCCTTGCCAGCCTGCGCAGGGCCATGTCCGATCCGGAGACCGGCACCGCCGAGCGTTTCCGGCGACTGCTTGAGGCCTATCAGATTGAAGCCGACTACGGCCGTGGTCTGGGCGTTGAACGCACGCAGATCGATCAGAAGGTTGCCGACGTGTTGCGAGTGGGGCGTACGGCGTTGTTCGCGCTGAGCCTTGATGGCGACACTGCCCTGTACTGGGATGCCACGGCACAGGTATGGCGCTCCCTCGAAAGTCAGTATGTGGCCGACCTCAAGCGC
Organism: Solimonas sp.; assembly: GCA_041612095.1. Taxonomy (GTDB): domain Bacteria; phylum Pseudomonadota; class Gammaproteobacteria; order Nevskiales; family Nevskiaceae; genus Solimonas. The sequence continues at coordinate 1,761 of JBFJJW010000118.1, forward strand.
GGGTTGCGGATTGCCAAGGAGATTGCGGCGGCTGGCTTGTTGGAACTGCCGATGCCGTTGCCGGGCGCGGCAACCGGAGGCGCCCCATGATGCGCGCGATTCTGATGCTGGCACTGATGGTCACCAGTGCAACTGCGGCGGCGCAGACCAAGGCACTGGATGATCTACTGCGGCAGGTGCGTGAGGGCAGCGCGCAGTCGGCCAAGATCAACCAGGAGCGTGAGGCCCGGTTCCTGAAGAACAAGAACGAGCAGCAAGCGCTGATGCAGAAGGCCGAGGCCGATATGGCGGCTGCGCGCGCACGTGCAGATGCGGTGCGTGCGCGTTTTGACGCCAATCAGAGGGCGATTGCCGAGCTCAAGGAGAAACTGAAGAGTCGGGCGGGCGACTACACCCAGGTGTACGCCGTGGTGCGCCAGGCGGCGGGCGACTTCCGGGCGGTCGCAGCGGACTCGCTGCTGAGCGCGCAATACCCCGAACGCATGCAGTTCCTCGAGGAATTGGCTGCAAGCAGTGCGCTGCCCAGCTTGAGTCAGCTCGAAACGCTGTGGTTCACGCTGCAACAGGAGATCACCGAAGGGGGCAAGGTCAGCCGCTTCGCGACCGAGATTGTCGGTCGCGACGGTGCCCGCCGCGAAGCCGACGTCACGCGCATCGGATCGTTCACCGCGTTCGCCGGTGACGAGTATCTGGTGCTGGCACCGGGCCAGCGCCTGCTGCAGTCCTTGCCCCGGCAACCTGAGCGCGGATGGCGCAGCTTGGCCGCGGACTTTGTCGAGGCCGATCCACCTGCGGCTCCGATCCTGATCGATCCAACGCGCGGCACGCTGCTCGCGATCGAGGGAGAAAAGCCGGGCCTGATCGAGCGCGTCCACCAAGGTGGCTCGGTCGGCTACATCATCCTGATGATCGGCATGGTGGGCGCGCTGATCGCGCTTGCGCAGTTCCTGTACCTCGAGGCCGTCGGCCGTCGCGTGCGGGCCCAGCTTGACCAGCTCTCGAACCCGCTAGGCGACAATCCACTCGGACGTGTTCTCGCGACCTTTGGCCTCGATCACAAGCCGGAGAATGACGATCCGGAGTTACTCGAATTGCGATTGTCCGAGGCCGTGTTGCGCGAAACCCCGGCGCTGGAGCGCGGTCAGTCCATCCTGCGTCTGTTTGTGGCTGCGGCACCATTGTTGGGCTTGCTCGGCACCGTCACCGGCATGATTGTGACCTTTCAGGCGATCACGATTTTCGGCACAGGCGATCCGCGTCTGATGGCCGACGGTATCTCTCAGGCCTTGGTGACCACCGTGCTGGGATTGGTGGTCGCAATCCCGCTGTTGTTCGTGAACTCCCTGCTGGCGATGCGCTCGCGTGTGCTGGTTCAGATACTCGACGAGCAGTCAGCCGGTCTGCTCGCACAGCGACTGGAGTCGGTCCGTGCTTGAGGTCGCGTTGGAGGGCCTGTGGCTGCCGATGCAATCAGTGCACGAGTTCATTGATGCGGGCGGCTGGGTCCTGTGGTGGATATTCGGTGCCGGGCTGGTGCTTTGGACGCTGATCCTGGAGCGCTACTGGTTCTTCCTGCGCGTCTACCCGCGCGCGCGCTCGCGGACGGCGAGTGAGTGGCGAGCCCGAATCGAGCGCCGATCCTGGGTGGCGCGCCGCATTCGCGCAATGCTGATTGATCGCGCCCACGGGCAGATGGGAATGACGCTGCCGCTGATACAGGTGCTGATCTCGATGTGCCCGCTACTCGGGCTGTTGGGCACGGTGACCGGCATGATCGAGGTGTTCGACATCATGGCACTGAAGGGTACGGCTGATGCGCGCGCAATGGCCGCTGGCGTGTCCCGAGCGACCATTCCGACCATGGCGGGCATGGTTGTGGGGCTCTCGGGGCTGTTCTTCATCAATCGATTCCGTAGTCGCGTCAAGGTCGAGACCGAGCGCCTGGGCGACGAACTGGTGACAGCATGAAGATCCGCCGCCATGCCGCCACCTTGGACGAAACCGGCATCGATCTGACGCCGATGCTCGACGTCATCTTCATCATGCTGATCTTCTTTATCGTGACGACGTCGTTCGTCCGCGAGGCCGGGATCAAGGTCAATCGACCCAGTGCGCAGACCGCAGTCAAGGAGGAGCGGGCCAGCATCCTGGTGGCGATCTCGCCCGATGGCGAGGTTTGGATCGACAAGCAACTGGTTGATATACGTTCGCTGCGCTCGGTGATCCAGAAGCTGAAATCCGAGAATCCGGAGGCGGCGGTGGTCATTCAGGCCGATAAGGACGCCCGCGCCGGCTTGATGGTGCAGGCGATGGATCAGGCTCGGCTCGCAGGTGTTCGTGATGTCGCTGTGGCGGCCACGCCGCAATGATGAAACGGTTGCTGGTGTACGCGGTGGTTCTCGCAGCACTCGCCGGGTATCTGACCTGGCGCGCGCAGCCACCGCGGGATGTGGTGATACTGCTTGCCGCCGACGGCAGCGTTCAGCTTGATCGTTCGGTTATCGACCCGACCGAGCTCAGCAGCGCACTGCGCGCACGGCTCCCAGAACAGCGGCAACCAACAGTGCGGGTGTTTGTTGATGAGCGGGTGCCGGTGCCGACGCTGATTCCGGTCATGGACGCGGTTCGCGCCAGTGGCGCCACCGATGTTCGCGTCGCGACGCTGGAGTAGCCACATGCGCTGGCTGGTAACCCCCTTCGTTGCACTGATCGTCGTGCTGCTGCTGTTCCTGCTGATGCACGGACTGATTCGTGCGCCGGAGCCGCCCGACGAGCTGCCGCCTCCGGCGGAGGGCATCGAGGTCGTCAAGGCGCCTGAAGAGCAGCCGCCCGAAATCGAGGAACTGATGCAGGAGGCGGCGCCGCCGCCACCGCCGGCTGCACCGCCGGCGCTCGCGCGCCCAGACATGCCGAACATCGTGGTCCCGGTTCCGGTGGCCGCGACGATGGATACCAGCGACATCCGGGTGCCGGTCAACCTGGGCAGCGCCGGCCCCAATCTGGGCAGCAGTGGTTCGTTTGCCGGCTTTGCAGGTCGTGGCGGCAGCGGCAGCGGCGCTGGCGGCTATGGCAGCGGCAAGGGATTCAAGGGCAAGCCGTTGGTCCCTTTGTCCACCGCGCGGCCGCAGATGCCGGAGTGGGCCTGCAAGCAGGGCATCAGAGGGTGGGTGGAGGTGGTGTTTCCGGTGATGCCCAACGGCCGGGTCACCAACGTAAAGCTGATTGATGCGGATCCCAAGGGAGTATTCGAGGCGGCTGCCATCGAAAGCATTTCGCACTGGATATACGAGTCTTACAGCAAGGCGCGCGAGGTCAAGCAGCGCGTTCCGATGAATCCCGAAGACTGTGCGTACAACTGGCAGTAGTCCGTGACGATCCTTCAAACCGCCAAAGCCATGCTTGAATCGCGATTGCGCGCGGTGCTGGTGGCGCTGCCGCTGGTGCTGGCCAGCGGCCCGGTTGCGGCCGATCAGTATCGCAGCGAGGTCAAGGAACTGGACACGGTTCCTGCGGAACAGGCGCAGGAGAATCCGACCCAGCTGTTGCGCAGCACCACCGATCCGTATGCCAAGGCCCTGCTGTTGAGAGATCTGGCAGCGCAGGCCGCGCAGAAGAAGGATTATGCGCAAGCCTCGAAGTATCTGGAGCAGGCGCTGAATCAGAAGGCGCTGTCCGGTGAGGCTGCTGCACAGATGCAGAAGGATCTGTCGCAGCTGTATCTGGCGACAGGCGATTACAAGAAGATTCTGCCGCAGCTTGAGGCGCAGGTGCGCGGGGGCAACGCCTCGCCCGAGATGCTGGTGGCCCTGGGCGCGGCGTATATCGAGAACGGGCGCCACAAGGACGCCGTGCCATTGCTGCAGCGCGCGCTTGCCGGGCGAACCAAGGTCGATCCGTCGTGGCGGCGTGCGTTGGCTGCCGCATTGATGGGTGCAGGGCGCGAGAAGGAGGCGCTGCCGCAACTCGAGCAGCTGCTTCAGGATGATCCGAGCCAGCGCGACGACTGGATGCGTCTGGTCGCGCTGCACTTCAAGTTCGGCAACAAGACGCGCGCGGCCGCGCTGATGGATGTGGCCAATCGCCTGGGCTTTCTCGAAAGCGAGCAGGAGCGTCTGCGGTTGGTCAATCTGACTGCCCAGATTGGGGCCCCGTTTGAAGCGGCCTCGGCGCTGCAGACCTGGATCGAACGCAAGCAGATCAAGCTGGACAGCAATACCGCGAAACTGCGGGCGTCGCTATGGCTGGCCGCCCGTGAATCCGGGCTGGCGCTATCGGCGCTGGCCGAGGCCATACGACTGGCGCCCTCGGCCGAGTTGTACCAGCAGAAGGCGCAGCTGCACATGGATCGCGAGGAGTACGAACAGGCAGCCGAGGCGCTGGAGGCCGCCATTGCGCGTGGCAGTCATGACGGCAATACCCTGATGGCGCTGGGCATGGCGCGCTATCAGCGCGCCGATATCGATGGCGCCTTGCAGGCATTTCGCGAGGCAGGACAGACCGCCGCCGGGCGCAAGCTCGCGGGCGAATGGGTCAAGTACCTCGAAACCGGAAAGGCCCGCGAACAGGCGCTGGCGGCAGCGACCCAGCGCCGCGCGCGCGAAGCGGAGGTGGTGCGTCTCAGCGGGCGCCTGACCGGCGGCGCGATCACACTGACCGCAGGTGCCGGCGATGAGCCGATGGGGGCGGTGACATACCGTGAGGCGCTGACACCGATCGGCGCCGAGGCGCAGGGAAATCGCGACGGCAGCATTCCACCCTGGGAGGGCGGACTGTCACGCGCCCAATGGCCGGCGAGCTACAAGCCGGGTGGGCCGCTGGTGGATCCGTTCCCGGATGACAGGCCGCTGTACACGATCACCGCGGCCAATGCCGCGCAATACCGCGACAGCCTGAGCCGCGGGCAACTGGCACTGCTTCAGAGTGCTCCAGGGCTGTCGATGCCGGTCTACCCGACGCGCCGCAGCGTGGCATTCCCGCAGGCCATCTACACGGCGACGCAGGCCAACATCGGCAAAGCCAGGCTCGAGGGGTCGGATGGCTTGGTTGGCGCCCGCTTGGGGGTTCCATTTCCCAAGCCGCAGTCGGGTGTGGAGATCATGTGGAATCATCGCACCCGCTACCGAGGCGACACCCTGAGCGGCGGCTTCGAGCAGGTTGTGCTGAAAGCCAATGGCGAAGTGATGACGCGGTTTGAGCAGCAGATGCGCATCCTGTTTCGCTACGGAAACATCGCCGATCCCGCCGATCTGAAGGAAGACAACTACATTGCCTACGGCACGATGTCGTTGTCCGAAAGTGGCCGCGGATCTGATTTTGTGGCCCTGTTCCATGAGACCGCCAATTCGATTCAGCGGCCGCGCAACGTCTGGGTTCTGATCGTCAAGCTCGGACGTATGCTGCGTATTCCGCCGGTTGGCTACGATCAGCCCATGCCCGGTTCCGACGGGTTGATGTTTGTTGACATGCTCGACATGTACAACGGTGCCTTCGATCGCTATGTATGGAAGCTCACCGGCAAGCGCGAGATGATCATTCCATACAATGGCTACCGTCTTGCAATACGCGACGACGGAGCGCTGCCGCTGCGCGGCGGCTACCTCGATCCGGCGCGCAGCCGCTACGAGAAGCATCGTGTCTGGGTGATCGAAGCCACCGAGCGTGGCGGCAAGAGCCACGCGTTCGGCAAGCGCACGTTCTACGTCGACGAAGACAGCTGGACCGTGGTGCTGGTCGAGAATGAAGATCGTGATGGCCGACTATGGCGGCTGCAGGAAGGGCATCTGGTGCCGCTGTACAACGCGCAGGCGACGCTGGCGATGCCGGTCATGATCTACGACCTCAAGGATGGCCGCCGCCTGCTCAGCAATCTGCCCGCACTTCGCCAGGGTCTGCAGATCGGCCTGCCGCTGCGCGAATCGGAATTCCTGCCGGCCTCGGTCAAGGCGCGCTACTCGCGTTAGGACTGCGTTCGGCCGTCTGCAACCTTTTTCCGTTGGCGTTCATCTTATGGTTGTCCACCTTCCATGGATCGGAAACGGGAGCAACTTCGATGAACCGCTACTTCCTGCAGGGCGCCTGTGCGGTCGCTGCCGCCGTACTGGCGATCAACGCCGCGATCGCCGGCCAGCGCGGCGCGGATGCGCAGCCGGCCGCTCACTCAGCGCTCCTGAGCGGAGCGCTGCAGCACCTGCGGCAGGAGCAGCGGGTGCTGCTGCCGCGGCAGGCGCGCCTGCAGCTGGCGGAGCAGCGTTCGCAGATCAGCAGCGCGCTGGCGCAGGGAGCGATCAGCGGTGCGCGCGCGAACGTCCAGGCCGCACCTTAGGCGTCACGGCGGCTGACTAGGAGCCCCGGCCAGCGAGATGTCGGCCGAGCAGTGCCGCTACCGCGGGTATCGCTGCGCGGACTTCGTCTTCCGCGGTACTCCGAAGCCGCGTATATCCTGCCCTCAATGCGGCGTTGCGCAGAGTCTCCACGCGACGGTCCGCGGTTGTCAGTAGCACGGCCTGTGCTTCCGCTGCATGCAGCAGCAGGAAGGCGCCGAAATCCTGGCCTGCCGTTGCCAGGAATCTCTGGTACAGCGGATCCAGCGCGCCAGCAAACGCAGGCAGCAGCTGCTTCGCGGCCTGGGGCAGCAGCTGCGGGCGCGCCGCCCTGAGCATTGCCAGCGCGGTCCGCAGGCTGATACCGCGCAGCCCCTTGCGATCGGCGACATGGGTTTCGATCAGTTCGACGATATCGGCGATCAGTCCCGCCTGATGCGCGGGTGCGCCTAGAATGTCGGCTAAAGTTTTCATCGATGAGTCAATGTCTACAGACAAGAGCAGCGGCGCGAAGGGTAGCATTCTTGCGCTCAAGACCCGCCCGTTCGAACGCTCGGTTGCACTGACGCGGCTGGGGTTCGGCGCCGGAGCAAAGATCGTGGCGCATTCGGTTGCCAACATATTCCGAGGCGAGATCGCGCGCGATACGGCCGACCGGGAGTTCTACCGGGGACAGGCGCAAGTGCTGGCCGACGAACTGGGGCAGCTCAAGGGCAGCGTGATGAAGGCCGGGCAGATGCTGTCGCTGTACGGGCAGTACTTTCTGCCCGAAGAGGCCGTGCAGGTGCTGTCCTCGCTGCAGGATGACACGCCCCCGGTGGATTGGACGGTGGTCGCGCCTGTACTGGAGCGCGCGCTGGGTCGAACGCGCCTGCGCGAGCTGGAGATTGATGAAACCCCGATCGCCGCCGCGTCACTGGGACAAGCCCATCGGGCGCGGCGCAGGAAGGATGGGGCCGAGCTGTGCATCAAGATTCAGTATCCCGGTGTTGCCGACGCGATCGAAAGCGATCTCAATACGCTTTCACGGTTGTTGAGCATGACCCGCCTGGCGCCGAAGGGCCTTGATCTGGCGCCGGTGCTGAATGAAGTGCGCGAGATGCTGCACCGCGAGGTTGACTACGAAAGCGAACGCCATTTCACCGAGAACTTTGCACGCCGCCTGGCCGCCGACAAGCGTTTTGTGGTGCCGAAGACCTACGGCGAATACTGCAGCGATCGCGTACTCACGACGAGTTTCGAATCCGGGCATCACGTGCGGGATCCGGCGGTGCAGACGCTTGCTCTGGATCGGCGCAACGCGCTCGGAAAGTCGTTTCTGGAGCTGTTCCTGACCGAGCTGTTTGAGTGGGGCATGGTTCAGTCGGACCCGCATTTCGGCAACTACCGCATTCGTCCTGGAAGTTGCGCCGCCGAGGATCGGATCGTGTTGCTGGATTTCGGCGCAACCCGCATCTACGGTCGTGGATTCGTCGACAGCTATACCGACATCGTGCGCGGGGCCTTGCAAGCTGATCGCGCTGCCGTGCGCCGTGGCGCCCTGGCCATTGGCCTGATGCAGCCGAAATTTCCTCAAGCGGTATTCGACGCCTTTGCCGAGATGTGCGAGCTGATACTGGAGCCATTCAGCGACCATCGGCGTACGCCGGCGACGCTGCTGAATGCCGACGGTGAGTACCGCTGGGCGCGCTCTGACCTGCCGATGCGCACCAGTCGTGTCGCCGCGACCAACGCGCTCTCCGTGCATTTCAGGGTGCCACCGCGTGAGATCGTATTCCTGCATCGGCGTCTGGCCGGGGTGTTCATCATGCTTGCGACCCTGGGCTGCGAGTTCAACGCGCGCGCGTTGCTGGATCGCGCAATTCAGCATGCAGACAGCCTCTCTAGCAGGGAATGATCGTCCGAATCACTTGATTTGTATGTTCAGCTGGCACGGTGGCGGCGGATTGGTTAGCATCTTCCGACCCCAAAAACGCAGTCGCGTACGGCGGCTTATCACCCCACGAGGAGACGGTGCTCATGAAAAAGCGCTCTATATGGCTTACCGGAGCTTTGGCTTTGACCCTGGTTGCAGGGCAGGCCTATGCCAAGGTATCGCCGCAGGAAGCA
>JBFJJW010000119.1:0-10184 GCA_041612095.1 Solimonas sp.
ATGCGCTTGAGCCCAAGCTCGCGCAGCGGCTTGTTGTCTTCGCGCTCGCCGTACTTCTCATCGCCGGCTACCGGGTGCCCCAAAGCAAGCGCATGCACGCGGATCTGGTGCGTGCGCCCGGAAAAGATCTGGACTTCGCACAGGGTCGTGTCGCGATACCGGGCCTTGGGAGAAAACCGCGATTTCGAGGGCTTGCCCTCATCCTCGTCGATCTGCACCCGGCGCTCCCCGCCTTCAAGACGGCTACGAACCAGGGCAGCGTCTACATCCCGGTCCTCGCCACGCCAACGGCCCAATAGCAGCGCGAAGTAGCGCTTCTCGGCATCGTGGTACTTCAGCGCGCGCTGTGCACGCAACAGCGCGGGCCGGGTCTTGGCAAGCAGCAGCACGCCGCTGGTGTCACGATCCAGCCGGTGCGCCAATTCGATGAACGCGTACTTGTTCCAGGCCCGCACAATCTCGATCACGCCATAAGGAACCCCGCTACCGGCGTGCGCGGCAATGTTCGCCGGCTTGGACAAGGCCAGATACTGCTCGTCCTCATAAATGATCGAGGCGCGCAGACGGTTCATCAGGGCGTCGGGTGGGCGCGCCGCCTCCCCCTTCTCAGCCAGGCGCACCGGCGGAATCCGGACCTCGTCGCCTGCCGCCAGCTTGCGCTCGGGCTTGGCACGCCCCCCGTTGACCCTGACCTGACCGGAACGCAGCAGGCGATAAACAGCCGACTTTGGAACGCCAGGCAGCTGATTTAAAAGAAAATTGTCGATTCTCTGCCCGTCTTCGCCGGCACCGATCGCGACTTTTTTCACCTCTTGCCTAACTTGTGTCAAAATATCGCTACCGTTGATTACGCGAGGAAATTCCGTTCCCGAATCAACGGCTAACGGAAAACTTCTGAAGGCGGGTGATGGGCATGCACATTGTAGCAGCCAGTATCCGTCCCAAGGTTAGCGTCCGCGGCGCCTACGCCTCGTGGACGCATCACAACAATCTGCGCAGCCGCGCACCGGGCAAATTCGAACGACAAGCAATGCCTGCTGTCCTCCCTACCTGCCTTGCTGGCGCGGTCCACGCTGTACCGGGACCCCTAAATGAAACGTATTTTGATCAACGCCACCCAGCGCGAGGAATTGCGCGTGGCGATCGTCGATGGACAGAAACTCAGCGACCTTGATATTGAACTCGCCTCGCGCGAACAAAAGAAAGGCAACATCTATAAGGGCAAGATTACGCGCGTAGAGCCGTCGCTCGAAGCATGCTTCATCGAGTACGGCGCCGAGCGTCACGGCTTCCTGCCGGTCAAGGAAATCGCCCGCAATTACTTCCGCTCCACCAGCGGCAGCCTGCGCGAGCAGCTTGAAGAAGGCCAGGAAATCATCGTCCAGGTCGAGAAGGAGGAACGCGGCAACAAGGGCGCGGCGCTGACCACGTATGTCTCGCTGGCTGGCCGTTATCTGGTGCTGATGCCCAACAATCCGCGTGCCGGTGGCGTCTCCCGCCGCGCCGAGGGCGACGAGCGCGAAGAAGCCAAGGAAGCGCTCGACAAGTTGCAGATTCCCGACGGCATGGGGGTCATCATCCGCTCCAACGGCGTCGGGCGCTCGGTCGAAGAGCTGCAATGGGATGCGAATCAGCGCATCGCCTACTGGGAAGCGATTGTCAGTGAAGGCGCAAAGCGGCCCGCTCCGTTCCTGATCTTCCACGAGAACAACATCGTCATGCGTGCCTTGCGCGACTACCTGCGCGCGGACATCGGCGAGCTGATTATCGACAGCCCCGAAATTTACGAACAGGCTCGCGAACAGCTGCAATACTCGTCACCGGACGATTTGCCCAAGCTCAAGCTGTATACCGATGAAGTACCGCTGTTCTCGCGCTTCCAGATCGAGTCGCAGATCGAACTGGCGCATGAGCGCCACGTGCGTCTTCCCTCCGGCGGCTCGATCGTCATCGACCATACCGAAGCGCTGACGGCGATCGACATCAACTCCGCCAAGTCCACCGGCGGCGGCAGCATCGAAGACACCGCGCTCAATACCAATCTGGAAGCTGCCGACGAGATCGCGCGCCAGCTGCGCCTGCGTGATGCCGGTGGCCTGGTGGTCATCGACTTCATCGACATGAATGCCACCAAGAACCAGCGCGAAGTTGAGAAGCGCCTGGAAGCTGCGGTGGAGATCGATCGCGCACGCATCCAGATGGGACGCCTGTCGCGCTTCGGCCTGCTGGAGTTGTCGCGCCAGCGCCTGCGCCCCTCGCTGGGCGAGCACACACAGATTGCCTGCCCCCGCTGCGATGGCCGCGGGCAGATCCGTTCGGTGGAGAGCGTGTCGCTATCGATACTTCGATTGATCGAGGAAGAGGCGATGAAGGACCGCACCGGGCGCGTGATCGCTCAGGTGCCGGTTGATGTCGGCACCTTCCTGCTGAACGAAAAGCGCCTGCAAGTGCGCGAGATCGAGGCGCGTTGCCGGGTGCACATTGCCGTGGTGCCCAACCCGACGATGCATACGCCGAACTACGAGATTCGTCGTGTCCGGGCTGACCACCTCAATCAGGACAACAACTCCGCCACCAGCTATGCATTGGCGCAGGACTTTGACGCCAAGGCCCATGAGGAAACCAGCGCCAAGCCGCAGCCGGTAGCGCGCATCCCAGATCCCGCGGTCCGCCAGATCACCCCGGTTGCCCCGCCACCGAGTGCACCGGTCGCGGTCATGCAGCAGGTGGTTGCCGAAAGCCTTTGGACGCGTCTGCTGAAATGGCTGGGATTTGGCCCGCGCGCGGAAGCGCCCAAATTGCCACCGCCGGCCAAACCCCGCCGTGGCGACGGACGCGACGGGCGCCGGGATGGGCGGGACGGACGCGGCGGAGGCCGGGATGGTCGCCGTGACGGTCGCCAGGGCGGGAAAGGCAGCGGCCAGCAACCGCGGCGCGAAGAGCGCGGTGCGAACGCGCAGCAGGAGCGCCCGAGCGCGCAGCAGCGGCCCAATCAGCAGCAGCCTCGCCGCGGTGGCGGGCAGAATCAGCAGGCGCGCAGTGAGCGAGGCCCACGTCAAGCGGGTGAGCGGGCGGAGCGCGCGCCAACCCCGCTGAGCGTGGAACAGGCGCTCGCGGCCGATACGCTGAAGAATCAGGTAGCGGTGGCGACACCGGATGCCGCGCCCGCTGAAGGCGAGCCGGCAAGCAACCAGCAGGGCCGCGCTCAAGGTGAACCGCGCGAGGGTGGCGGCCGCCGCCGCCGTCGGGGCGGTCGTGGTCGGGGCGCCCAGCGTGCCGAGCGCGAGGCTCAGGCCACTGCCGGCGCCGCTGGCGCTGCCATCGCGGCAACGACCGTGGGCGATGGCGATGAGACCGCCGCCGATACTCCCGCACCCTCCCCGGCACTATCCCCGATGGATCCGATCGAACCCCAGTCGGGGCCCAGCTCGGCCGACACCGACACCCCGGTGGCAACCGCTGCGGCTGAGAACACGCAACCGCCTGAGTCCGCTGCAGCGGCATCCGCCGCCAGCGAATCTGGCGCGATGACGGCCGAGCCCGTGCCTGCGAGTCAGTCACAGGCCGAACTGGCGCTGGATGCCACCCCTGAGCCCGAGACGGATCCGGGCCGCGAGCCGGACCAGACGACCCGGGAGTCGACGCTGGCGGAAGCCCCCACCCGTGGCGCAGCTACCTCCATCGCCCCGCAGGCTGTTGCCGAGATCGATGCGGGAGAAGAAGCGACGGCAGCCCCTGCCAAGGAAGTAGCAGCGAGCGCGGCGCCGATTGCCGAGTCGCAGGCCACGCCCGAGGCCGCTGCCGACCAGGCCGCCGCAGTCACCACGGCAGCCGTCCCGGCGCCCAAGGCAGAAGAAGACACCGGCCGACCGCAGTTTCGCGCTACGGCTCCGGCCGAGGACTATTTCAAGCTGTTCGAGAAGGCGACGGCAGAGCGGAGTCCGGCAGAGCCAGCTCAGGCTTCGGATGCGGCTGACGACTCGACGAAGGCCGGATAACCCGCCTCAGTTGGCATGTGCCGGCCAGCAAAAAGCCCCCGGTGACTCGGGGGCTTTTTGCTGGTGTCCGCGTCGGATCTGACCCCGCTTCAACGCGTAGCCATCACTGTCACCAAAGCCTGGAGATCTTCCTCGGTGTCGACGCCACGTGGTGGCGGCTGCGTCGTCACTCCCATGCGAATGCGCAAGCCGTTCGCGAGCGCGCGCAGTTGCTCCAAGGCCTCGCAGGTTTCCAGCGCCGCAGCGGGTAACGCGCTGAACTTGGCCAGTGCCGCGACACGGTATGCATACAGGCCGATATGACGATAGGCCAGGTCATCCGGCAAGCGCGGTGACTGAGCGCTGCTGCCGTCGCGGGGCCACGGGATCGGCGCGCGCGAAAAGTACAGCGCGTAACCGGCATCGTCCATGACCACTTTCACCACATTGGGATTGAGCCACTCGTCCAACGCGTGCACCGGATGGCATAAGGACGCCAGGTCTGCGGTCGGATCACTGCCCACCAGATCGGCAATCTGGCGAATCAGGGCGGGCGGCATCATCGGCTCATCACCCTGCAGATTGACCACGACGGTCTGCGCACCCCAGCCTGCCGCCTGTGCAATCTCATTGACGCGGTCAGTACCCGAAGCATGCGTGGCCGCGGTCAGTCTCACATCCGCACCGAACGCCGCACAGGCGTCCTGAACCTCGGCGGAGTCCGTTGCGATAACGACCTCCTCCGCGCCGGACAGTCCCGCAGCCTCCCAGACATGCTGTACCAGCGGCTTGCCAGCCAGCTCACGCAGGACCTTTCTCGGCAGGCGCGTCGACCCCAGCCGGGCCGGTATCACGACCTTGAAGCTCACCGCCGCAAGTCCTCTTCGGTCAGCGGCCTGGCCTCCTCCTCGAGCATGACGGGGATGCCGTCACGCACCGGATACGCCAGTCGCGATGCCTTGCACCATAACTCGTTGAGATCAGGGCGCCACTCCAACGGAGCCCCGGTTATCGGGCACACCAGAATATCCAGCAGTCGCTTGTCCATCAGCGCGAGGTCTTGAGGGTATCCACCAATTGTCGCACACGCTCCACGTCATCCGGTGCCAGTACCACGGCTGCCGGAACGGCCCAGGCGGGCGCGGCGATCAAGCCCGCGCATTTCATTGCATCCTTTTCGGTCATCAGCACCGGCAAATCGTCGGCAAAGTCGAGATCGGCTGCGCTGTAGCGGTGATGGTCAGGGAACGGGTGCGCTATAACCTCCAGACCTTCTGCCGACAGGGCGTCGAAGAATCGCTGTGGGTGCCCGATGCCTGCCAGAGCATGCACCGGTTTTCCACGCCAGCGGAACAGCGGCATCGGCACCCCGCCGGCCAGCGGCCATGCGTCCGCCAGACGTAGCTGCATGTCCAAACTGGGTACCGAGCCTGGGGCTCTCCAACCGCCACCGTTGACCACGACCAGATCGACCCGGTCGAGCCGGTCGGCGGATTCGCGCAGCGGACCGGCCGGCAGCAACCAGCCGTTGCCCAGACCGCGCCGGCCATCGACGACGCAGATCTCGAGATCACGCGGCAGGCGATAGTGTTGCAGCCCGTCATCGGCCACGATGATGTCGACATCCAAGCGGCTTGCCAGGTGCTGCGCGGCGCGCAGGCGATCCGGATCGACCACCAGTGGCGCACCGGTCCGCCGTACGATCAGCAGCGGCTCATCGCCACAGATTGCGGGATCGGATTCGGGTGTAACCAGCTGCGGGTAACGCGGCGCTCGCCCACCATAACCACGACTGATAACCCCGGGGTGCCAACCCCAGGCACGCAGTTGCTCGACCAGCCAGATCGTAAGCGGCGTCTTGCCGGCGCCGCCAACCGCAAGATTGCCGACCACCACCACCGGCAACGCCAGTTGATGGGCCCGTGCTCTCCTGCGCTGCGCCAGCCGGCGGCGTGCGGCTATGGCGCCGAACAGGCGGGACAACGGACGCAGGTACAGCGGCGCCGGTGCGGTGGAGTACCAGCGCCGCTCCAGCCAGGAACTCACGGTGCGGCGCCCTCGCCTGCCTCAAATTGCATGCGATGCAGCGCGGCGTACATGCCGTTGAGTCTCAGCAGCTCGTCATGGTTGCCCACTTCCACGATGCTGCCTTCGAACATGACGACGATGCGATCCGCCCCCTGTATCGTCGACAGCCGGTGCGCAATGACCAGCGTCGTACGACCTTCGACCAAGGCCGCCAGGCCCGCCTGGATCGCCCGCTCGGACTCGGTATCGAGTGCGGAGGTCGCCTCATCCAGTATCAGGACCGGCGCGTCCTTGAGCAGTGCCCGCGCGATGGCCAGCCGCTGGCGCTGGCCGCCGGAGAGCGTGGCCGCATTCTGGCCTACCTGCGTATGCAAGCCCTGGGGCAGCTTCTCGATGAGCTCCCAGGCATGGGCACGCTGTGCGGCAGCAATGATCTGCGCCTCATCCGGCTGCGGATCCAGCCCGTAGGCAATGTTCTCGGCCACAGTCGCGTTGAACATCCGCACCTGCTGGTCGACCAACGCGATCTGGCGACGCAGATCATGCAGCCGGTAGTCCCGCAGATCATATCCATCGAGCAGCACCGCACCGCCGTCGGGATCGTAGAACCGCGGCAGCAATGACAGCAGCGTGGACTTGCCGCTGCCGGACTTGCCGACAAATGCCACGGTCTGCCCCGGCTCGATCTTCAGGTCTATGCCCCTCAGGGCCTCGGTCAGATCGTCGCGGTAGCGAAAGCTCAACGCGCGGAACTCGATCTCCCCACGCGCGCGAACCAACGGCCGCACTCCGTCGGCGGGCTCAGCCTGCTCGTCGAGCATGCGGAATACCTCATCTCCCGCCGCTATTCCGCGCTGCAGGCGCTCATTCACACCACTCATGCTCTTCAGCGGCTGCATCAACGACAACATGGCCAGCATAAATGCGGCGAACGTGCCCGGCGTCATGTCCTCGATCATGTTGGGCTGGGTCGCAAAGTAGACGATCGCCGCCACCGCCCATGCAGCGATGAACTGAATCACTGCGCTGCTGCCGGCACGGGTCGCGACGATCTTCATCGACAGGCCACGGTTGCGCTCGTTTACCTGGGCGAACTGCTTACGCTCAAAGTCCTGGCCGTTGTAAACCTTGATCACGCGCTGCCCGGTGACCGCCTCGTCCACCGCCTCGGTGACGCTGCTGACGCTTTGCTGTATGCGGACACCGATCTGGCGAAAGCGGCGACTGACATAAGCGATGATGACGGCTACCAGCGGTAGAACCACGAAGGCAAAGGAAGTCAGCTTCCAGTTCAGCCAGAACATGAAGCCGATGTAGAACACGACCGTAAGGCCGTCCTTCAGCGTCGTCGTCAGCACGGTGGTCGTGGCATCAGCCATCTGCTCGACGTGATAGTTCATCCGCGCTATCAACTGGCTGGAGTTCACGCGATCGTAGTAGCGCACCGGCAGACCCAGCAGCTTGTCGAACAGCGCCTTGCGTACATCGTGAATCACGCGCCGCGCTACCCAGGCCATGCCGTACGCAGACGCAAATGATGTCAGGCCACGCAGCAGGAACAGGCCGATAATCACCAGTGGCAACCCGCGGATATAGGTCTGGTTCTGTTCGACAAAGGCCTTGTCCAGCAACGGCTTGATCAAGGCCGCAAAGCTGGCGTCGACAGCGGCAAATGCCGAGGTCGCGGCAAACGCCAGCAGCATGATCCGCCAGTGCGGTAGCGAATAGTCGAGCAGGCGACGGTAGGTCGGCCAGACTTTGATAGGCGTCGCGGTCTCGGCGTTCATGCGAAATAGGCGGTCATCGGGCGACTATGCTAGCAAGTCACGTAAACTTACAGTCGTCGCCACCGGAAATCGCCCATGTCGAAGACCCTGTTTGAAAAGATCTGCGAGCGCGAAATCCCCGCCTCGATCGTCCACGAAGACGAACTATGCGTCGCATTCAAGGACGTCAATCCGGCGGCACCGCAGCATGTGCTGGTGGTGCCGCGCAAGCCCATGCCCCAGCTCAGCGACGCCAAGGCCGAGGACCAGGGCCTGCTCGGACATTTGCTGCTGATCGCGAACAAGGTCGCGGCGGATGCCGGTTACGGATCAGCCTACCGCGTCGTAATCAACAATGGCGCTGGCGCCGGCCAATCCGTGTTTCACCTGCATCTGCACGTCATCGCCGGCCGGCCGTTGAAGTGGCCACCGGGGTAGCGGCGCTACACACGGCCTACGGCAGTACTTCCAGCGTCGCGGTATAGCTGACGCGCCGCGCATGCGCGGCGTCCGCCTTCGGCTCCTGCTCTACCGCCGCGTTTAGCCACCACATCCCGGGCTGGTCCCACTTCATGCGAAAGCGCCCCTCATCGTCGGTCACGGCGATGACCTCGGCCTGCTGGTCGCGGTAGCGCGTACCGCCGGGAATCAGCGTGACTTTCACGCCGGCGGCGGGCACACCATCCAGCAGGAATCGCAGCGCGGCAGTCTCGCCAACGACCAGATCATTCGGAGGCGTTTCCGGCAGCAGCTCAAGCCCGCTACCAGCCGATTTGAGTGCCGACCAAGTCGGGGCGCCCGCCGTGGCAAAGGTCTCGATGCGGGTATCGATCTGCGTCACCTGCAGTCCCGGCGCGTCTGAGGGCACCTCGGCGGCAAACGCCTGCGCGGAGCCACGCCAACGGCGCCGCTCACCGGCCTCTTCCCAACTCGCCGTCAAGCCACTGCGCCGAATGGCGATGCGATAGGTTCCCGCCTGCGTCAGCACAAGATCGAAACTGCTCCTGAGCGCGCCTACGCTGCGGTTATCGACTGCGGCGTCCGAGCCATCCGGAGCGGTGACCGCCAGATCCTCAAGGCCCAACGGTCGATGGTTGAAATAGAACAGGTCATTGGACACCGCAGCATCGACGGTGATGGTCTCGCCCGGCACCAGCACCGTGGCGGACGGAAGCAGAAATGCCTTGTGCGGCAATGCCTGCAGCGGCAGCAGCAGCAACGTGAAGCAGATCACAGCGGTCGGGATACGGTACATGGGGGACTCCGTTGATAGGCTCAGGGTTCGAGTCGGACGTTCAGCTGTCCCAGCTCGTGCACTCCGCGCGTACGCAGGGTGGCAGCGGCTGCCGGCGGCCAATCCAACGGCAGGCTCAGCAACTCGCGGCCGCCAACCTCGCGTGCGGCCTCGACCTGCAGCCGATAGGATCCAGGTGCCAAGGCAGCCAGGGGGCCGTGCTCTGCGCGGTAATGCAGCACATGGGTGCCGGGCACGCGGGTCGCACCGCTCATTCCATCGACCGGCAGCTGCAACGCGCGACCACCGCGCCGCCACCACGTGCGCAGATCCTTGAGCCACTTGGTGCCCTCACCCTCGGGGCCGCCCTTGCCGGTCTGATACCAGAGGGCCAGATGCGCCGCGATCTGCTGTTGCTCGCCTTCGAGCCAGATGGCCACGTAAGGCCGGTGGTACTCGGCCACTTTCAAGGCTGGCACTTCCACCGAGACGCCCAACTCCGCTGCCAAGGCCGCGCCCCATTGCAGGCTCAGCATGCCAACCCAGATCCACGACCACCGACAAGGATTCATGATCTTTCTCGAATTAATGAACGAACAGCACGACCAGCAACAGCGGCGCACTGAGCCCCAGCGCGACCATCGGCCAGGTTGCCGGACGATGGCGCGCGTGCAGGTAGAGCAGGAAAAGCCCGGTGACCGCGAAGACCAGACAGGCCAGTGCAAACAGGTCAATGAACCAGAACCACGCACGCCCGGTATTGCGTCCCTTGTGCAGGTCGTTCAGATACGCCACCCAGCCGCGGCTCGTGCGCTCAACCTCGACCTCGCCGGTGGCGCGATCAATGCTGAGCCACGCATCCCCGCCAGGCTGCGGGACCGTCACATAGATCTCGGACTCGCTCCACTCAGCGGCGCGCGCCGCCACATCGATACCCGAAACCTGATGCAGCCACTGGCGCACCGGCCGCGGCAGCACCGCCCCGTCGCTTTCAGCCGACTGTCCGAGCAGCGCCCGGAGGTCTGCCGGCAACGCTAGGGTTTGGTTGGTCACCGTAGGCGTCGCCTCGATATCCGCCGCATGGTTGAGGGTGAAGCCCGTTACGCTGAACAGCAGCAAGCCGGCGAGACTCAGCGCCGAACTGATCGAGTGCCACTGGTGCAGTAACTTGAGCCACCG
>JBFJJW010000120.1:0-10011 GCA_041612095.1 Solimonas sp.
CACGGTATTGGTGACCAGCGCGACGACGAAGAACGCCAGCCCAAGCAGGCCGGCCTGTGAGTAGTCGCTTGCGTTCACGAACAGCGACTGGACCTGGCGTATGCCTTCCTCGGCGAATATCGCCAGGGTGGCGATGGCCGCATGCACGATGGCCATGCGCGGCGACAGCACCAGGCTGCCGCCAACCAGCGGAGTGAGAATCAGGATACCGAGGCCGCTGCCGATGCCGCCGGTGATATGGACCAGCAGCGTCAGCGCGGTAAGGTCGATTGCAAACTGCAGGTGCGCCTGGGCGACAACGCCCGGGCGTCTCAGGACCACGAGCACCATCAGCAGCAGTGCTGCGATGGTGTACGCAAGGCAGCTCCAGGTGAAGAGCGCCGCTGGCACCATATCGAAGAAGTCTGGCGCGTAGCCGGAACGGTGCAGCGTGTACAGCGTTGCGATCAGCAGCAGGCGATACGGCCCGAGGATGGCGAGAATGCGCCAGTCTTCGACGCGGGTCGGGAGCGATACCAGGCCGACCATCAGCGTGCGCTAGCCAGACTCACTCGCCACAGCGACCGCATAGCCCGCTCTTGGACAGTGCGCTGGCAGGGGCATGCACGCCGCAGCGGGCACAGCGCGCCATCGGTTCGTAGGTCGTTGCGGTATCGGGGGTTGAGCCCGGATCGGGCGGGCGCTGGTCCAGACGCGGGCGCAGCGTCCGGTACAGACGCCAGGCAAACCAGCCCAAGGCCAGCAGGAGGAGGATACGGATCAGCACGTTTCGAGGGTGTTTGGCGGAGACTGGCCCCATTCTACGCCGCTGCGCCATCGGTCTAGTCCGATCAGGTCTTTTGCGTCCGTGCCGTCCCTGCGCGAGAATGCCGCGCTTCCAAATCACAGCGCATTCGGGAATACCGCATGAATCTGCACGAGTATCAAGCCAAGGAAATCTTTACACGCTATGGCATCGCGGTGCCGCAAGGCGCGCTGGCGGCGAGCCCTGAGGCGGCGCGAGCTGCGGCCAAGCAGTTGGGCGGTGACCGCTTCGTGGTCAAGGCGCAGGTGCATGCCGGCGGCCGCGGCAAGGCCGGCGGTGTGAAGCTGGTTGACGGCGTCGATGCGGTCGAGGAGACCGCCAAGGCCATGCTGGGCATGCAGCTGGTTACCAAGCAGACCGGTCCGGAAGGTCTGCCGGTCAATACGGTCTGGGTGGAGAAGCCCTCCGCAATTGCCCGCGAGCTGTATGTGTCCGCGCTGGTAGATCGTTCACGCGAGTGCATCGTGTTCATGGCCTCTGCGGCCGGCGGCATGGATATCGAGGAAGTGGCCGAGCAGACGCCCGAGAAGCTCAAGCACGTGTTCGTGCACCCGGCTGCCGGGCTGCAGCCGTATCAGGCGCGCGAGCTGGGTTTCTTCATGGACCTGACCAAGGATCAGGTCGATCAGTTCAGCAAGATCCTGATGGGCCTTTACCGGCTGTTCGTTGACCTCGACGCGAGCATGGTGGAGATCAATCCGCTGATCGTGACCGCGGAAGGTCAGGTCATGGCGCTGGACGCCAAGCTCAACTTTGACGCCAATGCGCTGTATCGGCAGAAGGCGATCGCGGAAATGCGCGACCCTTCACAAGAGGATGAAGTCGAGCGCGATGCCAGCAAGTTCGATCTGAACTACGTCACGCTGGACGGCAACATCGGCTGCATGGTCAACGGCGCCGGTCTGGCGATGGCGACGATGGATATCGTCAAGCTGCACGGCGGCCGTCCGGCCAACTTCCTCGATGTCGGCGGCGGCACCACCGCCGAGAAGGTCACCGAGGCGTTCAAGCTGATTACCCGCTCTCCGGACGTGAAGGCGATCTTCATCAATATCTTTGGCGGAATCGTGCGTTGCGACCTGATCGCCGAAGGCATCATCAGCGCAGTCAAGCAGGTCGGGCTGAAGGTGCCGGTGGTCGCGCGCCTGCAGGGCACCAATATGGAAAAGGGCCGCGAGATGCTCAAGACCTCCGGCCTCAAGATCACGCCGGTGGATGATTTGACGGAGGCGGCGCAAACCGTCGTCGCACTGGCCAAGGGCTAAACAGGACAAGCCATGAGCATTTTGATCGACAAGAACACCAAAGTTATCTGCCAGGGCTTTACCGGCAAGCAGGGCACGTTCCACTCCGAGCAGGCGATCGCCTACGGCACCAAGCTGGTGGGCGGCGTGACGCCGGGCCGCGGCGGCGCGCGGCATCTGAATCAGCCGGTGTTCAATACCTGCCATGACGCCGTGCAGGCAACCGGTGCCGATGCGACGATGATCTACGTGCCGGCGCCATTTGCGGCCGACGCGATACTGGAGGCTGCGGACGCGGGCATTCGCGTCATCGTCTGCATCACCGAGGGCATTCCGGTGAATGACATGGTCAAGGTCAAGGCGACGCTGCGTCAGCAGTACCCGAACGCGTCGCTGATCGGCCCCAACTGCCCCGGTGTCATTACCCCGGGCGAGTGCAAGATCGGCATCATGCCGGGGCATATCCACAAGCCGGGCCGCATCGGCATCGTCTCGCGCTCCGGCACGCTGACCTATGAAACCGTTTACCAGACCACGCAGAACGGGCTGGGCCAGTCCACCTGCGTCGGCATCGGCGGTGATCCGGTGCGGGGCCTGGGCTTCATCGAAACCATTGCGCTGTTTGAGAAGGATCCGGCGACCGAAGGCATCATCATGGTCGGTGAGATCGGCGGGTCATCCGAAGAAGAGGCTGCCGACTACATCAAGAAGAACGTGAAGAAGCCAGTCGTTGCCTACATCGCAGGCGTCACCGCGCCGCCGGGCAAGCGCATGGGCCATGCCGGCGCCATCATCTCCGGTGGCAAGGGCACTGCCGACGAGAAGTTTGCCGCGCTGGAAGCTGCGGGGGTCAAGACCGTACGCTCGCCTGCCGACCTCGGTTCGGCGATGAAGTCCCTGCTGAAGTAAGCCGCTAAGCCGCAGGCATGGGGCGCAAGCCACGAAGGCGTATCCTTCGTGCTCCTTGCGCCCCGGCGCATTATTGACGGGTGTCTATGTCGCAACCCCTCGTTCTTGCACTGGCGCAACTCAACCTCTGGGTGGGCGATGTGGAGGGCAACGTCCAGAAGATCGTCGACGCTGCGAACTACGCGCGCGACGAGTTGGGCGCCAGCCTGGTTGCCTGCCCCGAACTGTCGCTGATCGGTTATCCGCCGGATGATCTGTTGCAGCGCTCGGCCATGCCGGCGCTGATCGAGAGCGGTGTTCAGCGGCTGCTGAAGGAAGTCAGCGGCATCACGCTGGTGGTCGGCCTGCCCGAGTTCACTGCCGGTGGCGCCGAAGCCGCGCTGTACAACGCCGCCTATGTGATTCGCGATGGCGCGGTGGTGGCGCGCACCCGCAAGCAGCGGCTGCCCAACTACGGCGTGTTTGACGAGCGCCGCCATTTTCAGCCCGGGCGGCAGACGCTGGTGTTCGACCATCAGGGACACCGCATCGGCTTGTGTATCTGCGAAGACCTCTGGGGCGCGGCCCCCGCTGCGGCCGCCAAGGCTGCAGGGGCCGAACTGCTGTTGAACATCAATGCCTCCCCCTACGATCTGCGCAAGACGGCGGCGCGCCGTCGCGTGTTTGACTCGCGGGTCGCCGAGACCGGATTGCCGATCGTGTACGTGAACAGTGTCGGCGGCCAGGACGACGTGCTGTTTGATGGCGACTCCACCGCCGTGGACGGCGATGGACGCATTGGCTTCTCGGCACCGCTGTTCGAGGAGGGGGTATTCAGGATCAGCCTCGACGCCGGGCGCTGGCAGGGCAGCCTGCGCCATGCTGAGTCGGACGAAGCCGTGGTCTACCGCGGGCTGGTGCAGTCGGTGCGCGATTACGTCAATCGCAACGGCTTTCCCGGCGCGTTGATCGGCTTGTCTGGCGGCATCGATTCCGCACTGGTGGCGGCGATTGCGGCCGATGCGCTGGGGCCGGAGCGGGTATGGGGCGTATCGCTACCCTCGCGCTACACCGCCGACATGTCAAACGATGATGCGCGGTTGGAGGCCGAGGCCTTGGGCATCCGCTACTCCAGCCTGTCGATCGAGCCCGCGTTTGAAGCCTTCAGTGCGACGCTGGCCGCGAGCTTCGAGGGTCGCGCTGCGGACCTGACCGAGGAGAACATGCAGTCGCGCTGTCGCGGCGTGATGCTGATGGCGCTGTCCAACAAGTTCGGGCAGGTGGTCCTGACCACCGGCAACAAGTCGGAAATGGCGGTGGGTTACGCCACGCTGTACGGCGACATGTGCGGCGGATTTGCGCCGATCAAGGACGTCTACAAGACCCTGGTCTACCGCCTGTGCCGCTATCGCAACACGGTTTCGCCGGTGATACCGGAGCGGGTGCTGACGCGCCCGCCCAGCGCGGAGCTGCGGCCCGACCAGCAGGATTCGGATTCATTGCCGCCGTACGAGGTGCTGGACCCCGTGCTGGAGCTGTATGTTGAAAGCCAGCTTTCAATACCCGAGATCGTGCAGCGCGGATACGACGAAGCCGTCGTGCGTCGCGTTGCGTCGTTGGTGCGCCGCTCCGAGTACAAGCGGCGGCAGGCGCCGCCGGGCCCCAAGGTCACCGGCTGTGCGTTCGGGCGTGAGCGGCGCTATCCGTTGACCGCGGTTTACGGCGACATCTGAGCTCTGATGCCGGGTGCGCGCGTCTCCCGACGCGCAGCGCCCCGCCTACGGTTGGGCTGCGGGCTGCTGCGGCGCGCCGGGCGGCTCGATGGCGGGCACTTCGTCATCGTAGGGCTCAAGGGTCAGCCGCAGGCCGCTGCCGGGTTTTTCGGCAGCTTCGGCGGGGGGCTTGGCATTTGTCCCTGCGGTGGCTGACTCGGCGGGCTTGCTCGCCTTGTCGGTGCCGTCGGACGAGGGCAAAACGACGGTGTAGCCTTCGGCGGCTTCGGCGCCTGGCGTAAACAGACGCTTGAAGAACCCCGGTTTCTCTTCGATGGGCGTGGCTGACGGGGGTTCTTCGTTGTTCAGGGCCGCCAGCAGCTGTGCCGGCGCCGTGGCTTGCTGCGCCTTGCGCAGCCGGCGTGCATCGGCCGCCTGATCCTTCATGCCGAGTCCTGCGTAGCTCTCGCTCAGCAGTTCCAGTGCGCGCAGGGTTGCGGGCGCACCCGGGTACTGCGAGACGATCTGCTCGGCGCGCTTGGCGGCGGCGACCAGCGCGCCACGGCGCACGTAGTACTCGACGACAGTCAGCTCGTGTTCGGCTATGCGGTTGCGCAGCGCCACCATGCGCTGGCGACCATCGCCGACGTAGCGGCTGTCCGGATACTTCTGGACCAGCAGCGCGAAATCGTCAAAAGCCCGCCGCAGGTTGCTGACATCGCGTGCGCGGGTATCAAAGCCGAGGCTTGCGGAGAAGCTCTTGTCGCGCTCGGAGTTGATGATGCCTTTCAGGTACTGGATGTAGTCGGCGTGGGCGTGGCGCGGGTAATCCCGCAGAAAGCGGTCGGCTTCGGTCAGAGCCTCGTCATACTGGTAATTGCGCTGCAGCGCATAGACCTTCTCCAGCTGCGCCTGCACCGCGTAATCGGTGAACGGGAAGCGCAGTGCGATCTGGTTGTAGCGCTGTACTGCGCTGCCAAAGTCGCTGGAATCGAGGGCGGTACGCGCAAGCCGGTACAATTCACCCGCCTGCAGGCGTTGTTCGCGCGCCGAATTCTGTTCCGGCTTGAACGGATTGTTCGGTGCCGGCCGATTGGGATCGGAACTGCACGCGCACAGGCTAGCGACGAGCGCCGCGACGGCGAGGAATCTGAGAGTCATTTGATGCCAACTTTTTTTGAAGCGCCGAGTATAGCCGATGGCCATTGAGGTCCCAGAGGATGACCTGCAACTAAGCGCGGAGGTTCCCGAGGCCTATGCGGGCCTGCGTCTGGATCAGGCCTGCGCCCGGCTGTTCGATGCCTATTCCAGGGCGCGGTTGCAGACCTGGATCGAGGGTGGCCGCCTGCTGCTGAATGGCGAGCCGCAGCTGCGAACCCGGCATCCGGTGGCGGCCGGCGATCAACTCGTGCTCGATACCGAGGCCGAGGAAGATACGCGGATCGAGGCCCAGGATCTGCCGCTGTCGGTGGTCTACGCCGACCGTGACCTCGCCATCATCGACAAGCCCGCGGGCCTGACGGTACATCCCGGGGCGGGGCAGCGGGCCAGTACCTTGCAGAACGCGCTGCTGTTTCACTTTCCACGGTCGGCGGCGGTGCCGCGTGCCGGCATTGTCCACCGCCTGGACAAGGACACGTCCGGCCTGCTGGTGGTGGCGCTGAATCTGAAGGCGCATGCCCATCTGGTGGCCGAGCTCGCGCGGCGCGAGATTCGCCGCGAATATGACGCGCTGGTGCAGGGTCAGTTGATTGCCGGCGCCACCATTGATGCGCCGATCGGACGCCACCCGCGCGAGCGCCTGAAGATGGCCGTGGTCGCCGATGGCCGCGAGGCCGTCACTCATTACCGTGTGCAGGAGCGCTATGAGCAGCACAGCTGGTTGCGGGTGAAACTGGAGACCGGGCGCACGCATCAGATCAGGGTTCATCTCGCGCATGTCCGCCATCCGATCATTGGCGACTCCGTCTACGGCGGCTCCGTGCGCTGCGCCGGCATGCCCGATGCATTGCGCACCGCCTTGAAGACCTTTCCTCGGCAGGCGCTGCATGCGCGCGAGCTGGAACTGACGCATCCCCGCAGCGGCAAGCGCATGAGCTGGCTAGCAGAGCCGCCAGTTGACATGCAGGCGCTGGCGGCAGGCTTGCGCGCGCATGCGCGCACGATCACCGGCTGATGTGGGCCGAGGCGGACTGGCCGGCACCCCCGGGCGTGCGCGCGCTGCAGACCGTACGAACGGGGGGCGTCAGTCTGCCGCCCTACGAGAGTTTCAACCTGGCTGATCACTGCGGAGATACGGTCGGCGCCGTGGCCGAGAACCGCCGCCGGCTGCGTGTGCAGCTGGGTCTGCCTGCGGAGCCGGCGTGGCTGCAGCAGGTACATGGAACGGCTGTCGTGAAGCTGCCCGCGGCGGGCACCCAGGCTCAGGCTGACGCCAGTTGGACGGCCGATGCCGGCGTGATCTGCGCCGTGCTGACGGCTGACTGCCTGCCGGTACTGCTGGCCACGCGGGATGGCGCAGTGGTTGCCGCAGTACATGCGGGCTGGCGCGGGCTGGCGGCTGGCGTCCTCGAAGCCACGCTCGCGGCGCTGCCGGCCGAGCCCGCGCGGTTACAGGCCTGGCTGGGCGCTGCAATCGGGCCGCAGATGTTCGAAGTGGGTGATGAGGTGCGGGCGGCATTCGTCGATGCCGCCCCGGAGTCTGCGAGCGCTTTTCGCAGCAGTCGACCGAATCACTGGTACGCGGACCTATATGCATTGGCGCGGCAGCGTCTGCAAAGAAACGGCGTCGCGCAGATATATGGCGGTGGGGACTGCACCTACACGCAGTCGCAGCGCTATTATTCGTATCGACGTGATCAGCGATGTGGGCGCATGGCGACGTTGATATGGCGCGAAGGCGAGGCGAGCTGAGCATTTGCGGCAAATCGGTGCCGGGAAAGCCGTCACTGCCTTGCGCCACGGTGACTCGTCTGTTACAAAATTCGAATGCATACGCCCGCTTGCGCAATAGAATGCGCAAATCGGGTTAAAGCACACTAGAAGGGTTATTTAAGCCCCATGTCGTGATGGAGGAGGCTCGCGCGGTCGGACGGACTGGATCGTCCTGGCTGGGCTGGCGTTGGCACCTCCGGCGTCGTCGGGTCCGGCTGCTGCGCGGCCGTAATGCGAACTGGAGGGTGGGGATGACACATTCAAATTGGCGGCATGTGCGAGGCTTGGGACGGAATCTGCTCGTCGCTACTGCCTTGGGCTACGGTGGCGCTGCCGTTGCGCTGGATTTCGATATCGGCGGCACGAATTTCCGGTTGGACAATCTGGTGACGATCGGCGCTACGTTCCGCATGCAGGAGCGTGACGATTCGTTGGTGGGCAAGTCGACGCTCAATCCGGGAATCTGCGTGCGCCGTGTAGGCGACGACGGCGTCTCGGGCCCGAATCCGGACCGCGATGCCAACAGCTTCATGGGCAACACCTGTAACCCGAGCCGCCCCGACAGCAGCGGCCAGGGGTTTGCAAGCGCCAATGATTTCTTCGTCGCGCAACCGGGCTCGTTCAGCCCGAATGGCGATAACGGCAACCTGAACTTCGAAAAGCACGACATCGTGCAGGCCACCGCCAAGCTCACGACCGATTTCAACACTGAGCTATTCGGATTCAATATCTTTGCGCGCATGTTGTATTTCTTCGACAACGTGTACACCGATCTGGATGAGCGCCATCCGGATACGACGCTGCAGGCAGCGCGATCTCAGTATCCTGACAAGGCGCGCGATGCCAACGGCACGGATTTCCGCTTCCTCGACTTCTTCGTCAGCCGCACTTTCGAGGTCGGTGAGCGCGCGGTCAGCTTCAAGGCCGGCAAGCAGGTGCTGAACTGGGGCGAAAGCGCGTTCCTCGCTTTGAACAGCCTCAACACGATCAACGCACCGAATCAGATTCTGCTGCGCTTCCCGGGATCGGACATCAAGGAAGTGTTCCAGCCGCAGGGCATGGTGACGCTGAACGCCGATATTCTGGATGGTGTCGGCCTTGAGTTGTTCTACCAATACGAGTGGCGCCCGATCATCGTTGATCCGGTAGGCAGCTTCTTCTCGATTTCTGACACCCTGGGAGATGGCGGTACTTACGCCATGGCCTCGTTCTCCAAGGCTCCGGAAGATCCGGATGAGTTGTATCAGCCCTGGCGCAACCCGGAGGATCCGGCGGCCGTGCTCGGGTCGCGTTCGGACCGCACCTTCATCCGCAACAAGGATGAAGAGGCGAAGCGGCGGGCCGATGACGGCGGCCAGTACGGCGCGGCATTGAAGTTCTTCCTGCCCGATCTCAACAACGGCACGGAAATCGGCCTGTATGCGGCCAACTATCATTCGCGCGTGCCCAGCGTCTCGGCCATTGCCGCCGATGCCGCCTGCATTCCCAACCAGAATGCGATCGGCCAGCTGCCGGTCATAGGCGGACCGCTCGGTGCCGTGCTGGGCGGGCTGCCGACGCAGGCGGCGCTCAATATTGTCGCGCTGCTGAACGAGTGCGGTGTGCCCCCGGGGAACTTCCTGGTGGCGGCTGGCCTCGGCGGCGAACTGGAGCCTTCAACTGCCGAGCGCGATCCATTGCCGGTGGGTTCTCTGGAACTGGTGGTCGAGTATCCGGAAGACATCAAGATGTACGGCGTCTCGTTCAATACCACCGTGGGTGACTGGGCCTTGTCCGGCGAGTACGCCTACCGCCCTAATCTGCCGATCCAGATCCACACCACGGACGTGATTTTTGCAGGCCTGCAGCCAGCCTTCCCTGAGAACGATTACGACGTGGCGATCGCAACGCTGCCGGGTCGCCGCTCGGCCGTACCGGACTTCATTACCCAGTACCGCGGGGTGGAGATCGGGCCCGGCGACTATGTGCGCGGTTACGAGCGCATGAAGATCGGCCAGCTCGGCACGACCTTGGTCAAGACCATCGGCGGCGACAATCCGCTGGGCGCCAGCCAGATCGTGCTGCTGCTTGAGATGGGCCTGACCCATGTCATCGACATGCCGGGCCTGGATGAGCTGCAGTTCAACGGTGCCGGCAACGACACCCACATTTCCGCGGGTGCCGACGGCAGTGTCGGCATCAACCCGGTGGACATCCGCAGCGATCCCAATGATCCCCAGAGTGTCAACACGACGCCTACGCTGCGCCAGAATCCGACCGCGCATGCCGATCGCGGCGGCTTCGGGACCGACATCTCCTACGGCTATCGCTTCGTTACCCTGACGCGGTTCGACAGTGCGTTCATGGGAATCAACATCGAGCTGCTGAACGGCTTGTTCCACGACGTGGAGGGCGTGTCTCCCGGCCTTGGCCAGAATTTCGTCGAAGG
>JBFJJW010000121.1:0-9889 GCA_041612095.1 Solimonas sp.
ACCTCCTCCAGGATCGGCCAGTATTCCGAGAAGCACGGTCATCAGCTGCGACGCAAGCGGTCGCATATATGAATCTGCCACTTCCTCCGAGAGAGTCACGACTAAGTCGTAGTCGCCAAATCGACCCTCGATCAGCCTCTTATAACCACCGTCACCTTTAACGAAGCGAATCGGGAGAAGGGACAATGCTCTACCACCAAGTTGCGTCCAGAGCGCTAACGCCGAGCTTGGATCGACTGTAGAGGATTGCCATAGAGGACGCGCCTTGTCTCCCAAGCGATAAATTCGAACCCGCTCCCACGGTGAGAATCGTGGGCCAAGCTCCGCCTCCAAAGAGTACTTCCGTTTAGCGTCGTTGCTGGAACTATCTAGTAGCGGTGGAACTGCGGGAGTTCCGTCGAGATCGGGCGGCATGAACACGACGCTCACCTCTAGATTCCTGAAGTCCTTCGGTGGCCAAACGCTGGAGGACAGAAGATCTCCTCGGAAAGCATCAATCGGCAATCTCATCGCGAACTGCCAGCGCGACACGCAAGACGCCCCCGGACACGACCAGGGAATCGACGAGTACTTCAGGCGGCCTCGAAGGTCCTTCGAATCCCTGCCATTGTTCGCCAGGACAGCCCCCGGCTCCACGCGGTAACCAGTTGCGTAAAGGTCCGTCTCCGATAGCGGCTTCTGTCTATTCCGCCGGTTACGGGGATCTTCTTGAAAAACAATGATCCAGTCCTGCTCCTCGTTTCTGACCTGAGTTCTTATCTTTATGTGATGAGCCATGCCAGTTGGCTCGCCTGGAACGTGAGCAACAATCTCAGGCGACTCTATCCATCCGACGATGTACAGGAACGCCCCTGCAATCGGCTGATTGCCAAATGCTGCGCAAATTTCCGCCTTTCCCGAATACTCGACGACACATCCGCTCTGTGCGGCAATGTCAAACGCCTTTCTCGGATTCTGAACATCCAGCGCTGATACATTCAGCGTATACGGAGCGAAGGCGGGGGACTGGCTATCGAGCGCATTCTGAAGTGATGTCTCGCCAGCAGTGCTAGTTAGGATGCCCTCGATCACATCCAGTCGCAGCTCCAGATTGGCGTAGTAGTTGTCTCTAAAGTTCTTCTTAACGAAGTACAGTGAAATTCCAACAACTACCCACGCTGCCAACCAAAGCACGAAGAACGTGCCGAATACCTGGGCACGAATCCTATTGTTTGCCAGCCACCTAACGACTGGCCCAAATCGTTTTCTATCTAGCTGTCTATCCACATGAAGCCGAGCTGCGGCACCGTCTTGATGCAATCGAAATGAGGATCTACGTCACGTAAGGCGCGTCGAATTTCACTGATGTGCTTGCGAATATTCTCTATGGATTTACCGCTCCGAACCACGTCAAATAGCTCTTGGTAAGTGACCTTCCTTCCCTTGGCTTTGACGAGTAGGTTTAGAAGCCTCATGCCAGTCAGAGTAACGTTTACTTTCTGCCCCTTCCATAGAAGGTGTGATTGGTTTAATGGGTCCAATTTCAAATGGCCCGAGTCCATCGATCCATAATCCGAATCGGACAGCGCTTCGACTGCTGTGTCCACCAAATCGTGAGCCTGACAAGGCTTCTGCAGGAAATCCCATGCCCCAAGCGCCTTTGTAACGCCACGATAATGCTCGGGAGGTAGTCCAGAAACGACCAAGACGGGAGGCGTAGGCACAAGATGATCAATCAGCTTCATCAGTTCAATACCGGCATGCCTTTTTATTCCGAGCTCGATATCAAGAACAATTAGGTCAAACCGCGTCGCCTTCAGAGATTGCTCGGCGTCAACCAATGATTCGCATTGAACAATCTCCGCTTGCGAAACACCTTCACGCAACCAGCGCACGAACGATTCTCTCGTGACGGGATCATCCTCTATGACTGCGATTCTCGGCATGGCACTGATTCCCTAATTGCGCCTCAGATTACCGACATCGCGAAATAAAGGTAAAGCCATCCAGCGTGAGCCTTTCCTCATGCCATTACCCTTTCTACCTGCGGCTGAACAGATTCTTCCAAAGGCCGAAGAAAGAGGTGACACGCACTCACATGCTACCTCACTCAGAATCGTCTGAAATGGTGTCTTCACGAGAACCAAACGGTGAACCCGATGGATGACTTTTTTGAGGTAGATTTCCTGGACGTTGAGACGAGCAAGAGTGGCGATGCCATCACAATCCGCTATCAGATCAACGGAACGACCAGTGTCCACGTAGTCGATGGCGGCTACACGGATACTGGCGACAAGATCGTTGGGCACATCAAGAAACACTACGGTTCGACTGACGTCGATCATGTCGTCCTCACCCACCCCGACCAGGACCATGCAAACGGACTGCGTAAGGTGCTTGAGGGTTGCCAAGTCGGCGCGCTCTGGATGAACCGCCCGTGGCTCTATGCGGAAGAGCTGCTGCCGCGCTTCTCTACATATAAGTCGGTGGACGCGCTCCGCGCGAGGCTGCGAGAGGCCTACAAGGCTTCGGCGGAGCTCGAAGACATCGCTCACTCCAAGAGTATCCCCGTATATGAGGCCTTTCAGGGATCGTCGATTGGTAGCTTCACGATCCTGTCACCTACTCGCGCGATGTACCTCGACCTGATCGTCGAGTCGGACAAGACGCCAGAGGCCTCCGCGAGCAAGAAGCCAGCAACTTTCCTAGACACGGCTGCCAGCATCCTGAAGGAAGCGGCGCGGATGGTCAGGGCGGCATGGGGTGAAGAGAACTTCCCTGAGTCCGGTACGAGCAGCGAGAATGAAATGAGTGTCGTGCAGTTCGCATACTTGAACGGGCGCAAGATTGTGCTAACGGCAGATGCCGGTCGCCGCGCCCTCAGCTTGGCGGCCGACTACGCCCCCTCCGCTGGGCTGACGCTACCCGGTGTAGACGATTTCCAGGTACCTCACCACGGAGGTCGGCACAATGTATCCACGGAGATTCTCGACCGCTGGCTGGGGAAGCGCCTTGCCGTCAAACCGGAAGTCACCCGCTGGAGAGCAGTCTGCAGTTCTGCCAAAGCGGACGAGGACCACCCTAGGAAGTCAGTGGT
This sequence comes from Solimonas sp., assembly GCA_041612095.1. Classification (GTDB taxonomy): domain Bacteria; phylum Pseudomonadota; class Gammaproteobacteria; order Nevskiales; family Nevskiaceae; genus Solimonas. The sequence continues at coordinate 3,077 of JBFJJW010000121.1, forward strand.
CCGGGCCATGCTGCATCGCGGCGCTCACTTTTCAGCGACCGAAGGCCGAGATATCAACCTTTCTGCAAACATCAAACGTGAGGGGTGGTTGGCGGTTCCGCAGACCGACTACCCAGCTGAACAGGAGGAATAGTCATGCCACTGGAGTTCCTCAGCCAAATCTTTGATCACTACGACCGAAAGGCCCGGCTAGCACCTGCGTTACTCGCGCTCGTCCCGGTGCTAGCAGTTATCTTCTTCTATCATGGTGTTACGTTCGACTGGAGCGAGACGCTCCTAAGTTCGCTCGCGGTCTTAGGCTTGTTCTATCTACTGGCATCCACAGCTAGGGAGGCGGGCAAGCGCCGTGAGGGCGCCCTCTTTGCCGAGTGGGGTGGAAAACCATCCACACAGTTGCTCCGACATGGAGATCGAGCCATCGACCCTGTTACGAAAGCCCGAGTGCATAAGTTCTTGTCAGCCAGTATCGGCGTCGCCCTCCCAAACCAGAGCGAGGAGAAGGCCGACAGAGAGGCGGCTGATCACATCTACGAATCAGCGGCGAACTGGCTTCGCGAGGCCACGCGTGACCACTGCAAGTACAATCTGCTATTCAACGAGAACATTTCGTATGGCTTCCGCCGTAACGGCTTCGGTCTCCGTCCGCTCGCTGTCCTTATCGCGTTGCTTTGTATGTTCTGGGTACAGACCCATTCAGGCTTCGCGACAGCTTGGGCTTTCGAGTTTCGACTTATGCCAGTTGGCGGATGGATCGCCATCGCGATCGCAGTCTGCTCGATTCTTTTTTGGGTCTTTTTTTTCTCAAAGGAAACCGTGCGCACATCCGCATTTACCTATGCGGATACGCTCCTTCGGTGCTGCGATCGGATGGCGCATTAGTCACATACTTGCGATGACTCCTCGTCGAGTTGCAAGCAGCATATTCGAGCATCCATATATGAGTAGTGGCCGCAGCGTCCTCCGATGAACGCAGCCAATGAGTTCCAGAAAATCAGGCCGCCGTGGGGAGGAAGCAACCACATTGCGCCTGGCGTCTGCCAGAATTCGGCAATGACGAATACAGACCCCTACCCCATCGGCACCCCCGGCACTCCGTGGGGCGCGGCCGAGAAATCCGCCTGGCTGGCGCGCCAATCCGTGCAGCGCAGCTACGCCACCGATGTGCTCAGCCAGATTGAAGCGCTGCGCGCGCAGTTCGAAGTGCTGGAGTACGGCCGGCTGGATTTTGATCCCGCGCGGTATCCGCTGTTGGCGCTGAAGAGCCGCAATTGGCACAGCGATCGCCCGGTGGTGTTGGTCACTGGCGGCGTGCACGGCTATGAAACCAGTGGCGTGCATGGCGCGCTGCGCTTTCTGCAGCAGCATGCGGCCGCCTATGAAGACCGCGTGAATCTAGTGGTTGCGCCGTGCGTCAGCCCCTGGGGGTATGAAACCATCCAGCGCTGGAACCCGCAGGCGGTGGACCCCAACCGCTCATTCTCCGAAACCGGGCAGGCGCAGGAGTCACGCGCGTTGATGCTATGGCTGATGCCGCTGAGCGCACAGGTGCTGGTGCATGTCGATCTGCATGAGACCACGGACACCGATGAGTCCGAGTTTCGGCCCGCTTTGGCGGCGCGCGACGGCAAGCCGGATAAGCCGGGTGAAATCCCCGACGGCTTCTACCTGGTGGACGATACCGAGCACCCGCAAACCGCGTTTCAGACCGCGATCACTGATGCGGTGGCCAAGGTCACGCACATCGCCCCGGCCGATGACAACGGCAAGATCATTGGCGACCCGGTGATTGCGCCGGGCGTGATTCAGTATCCGCTACGGGCGTCGGGGCTGTGTGCCGGCATGACGGATGCGCCGTTCAGAACCACCACCGAGGTCTACCCCGACAGCCCGCGCACCAATGGCGAGGAATGCATCCGCGCGCAATGCGCCGCCGTGTGTGCTGCAATTGATTACGCATTGGCGCATCAACCCGGCTGATCGCAGCGCTGCGGACGGCGGCTGCGCCCTGCCCTACCTGCCGCTGGCGATGCCGCTGCGCCGCAGCGCGTCGATTGCCGCACTGTCATAGCCACACTCTGCCAGCACTTCATCAAGATGCTGGCCGGCGCTGGGCAAGTCCCGCCGCAGGCCGGGCCGCTGGTCGCCGAAGGCCACCGGCATGGCCGGCAGCTTGGCGCTGCGGCCGTCTGCCAGCGTGACTTCGACCAGGCCGCCGGCATTGAGCTGGGGATCGTCAAACAGATCTTCAGGCCGGGCGATGGCGGCAAACGGCAGGCCGGTATGCTCCAGCGCGTCCATCAGTGCTTGTTTGCTCATGCTGCGGAAGCGTTCGCGTATTGCCGGCATGAACTCTTCACGCCGTGCCACGCGCGCGGCATTGGCATCCAGCCCGCGGTCTGCGGCGAAGTCGGTGAACGCGAATGCCTCGCAGAACACGCGCCACTGGGTGTCGCTGACCACACCGACAAACAACTGCTGCTCATCGGCAGTGTCGAAGATGTCGTACACCGCCCAGGCGGAGGTGCGCACGCTCATCGGCTGCAAGGGCTTGCCACTGACGGCATGCTGCGCCATGTGCTGGCCCACCAGAAAACCGGTGGTCTCGAACAAGGAGCTTTGCACTTGCTGGCCCTTGCCGGTATTGCGGCGTTGCTCCAGCGCGGCCAGGATGGCAATCACGCCGAACATGCCGCCGGTGACGTCAATCACTGAAGCGCCGGCGCGCATCGGCTTGCCCGGCAGGCCGGTCATGTAGGCCAGCCCGCCCATCATCTGCGTGACTTCATCCAGCGCCGTGCGATGCTGATAGGGGCCCGGCAGAAAGCCCTTGAGTGAGCAGTAGATCAGCCCCGGATTGTTGGCCGAAAGCTCGGCATAGCCCAGACCCAGCTTGTCCATGGCACCAGGCCGGAAATTCTCGATCACGATGTCGGCACGTGCACACAGGCGCTGCGCCACCGCGCGGCCCTCGGCACGCTTGGTGTCCAGACACAGGCTGCGCTTGTTGCGGTTGTACATCGGGAAATAACCGGCACCGGAGCCCGGCAGGCGGCGCGTGTTGTCACCACCGTTGGGCTCGATCTTGATCACATCTGCGCCAAGGTCGGCCAGAATCAAGCCCACCACCGGGCCCATGACCATGTGCGTGAATTCGACGACACGGAGGCCGGCCAGTGGCAAGGTGTTCTCGGTCTGGGTCAAGCGTAGTCCCGCCTGCGGTGGCTATAGTTGGGTGTATGATATATCAATAGGTCTTTTTAGTTGTCTGCCGGGAGCGTGTCGTCGCATGGTTGATGTGGAGATCAGTGAGGTCGGGCCACGGGATGGCTTGCAGAGCATCAAGCCGATCATGGCCACCGCCGCGAAGAAGGCCTGGATCACGGCCGAGGCCGCTGCCGGTGTCACCGAGATCGAGGTCGGCTCGTTCGTGCCGGCCAGCGTACTCCCGCAGTTGGCAGACACCGCTGAACTCGTCGCGCATGCACGCGGCATTCCCGGCCTGAGAGTGGCGGTGCTGGTGCCGAATTTGCGCGGCGCTGAAGCTGCGATCGCCGCCGGCGCCCACAAGATCACGATTCCTCTTTCTGTATCTGAAACCCATAGCCTGAAGAACGTGCGGCGCACGCATGCGCAGATGTATGAGGACGTCGCGCGCATTTCCGCGCTGATCCGATCGTTACCTGCTGCACAACGTCCGCATCTGGAAGGTGGGCTCTCCACCGCATTTGGCTGCACGCTGGAAGGCCGCATCACGCCGGCTCAGGTGCTGACCGCCGCCGAGCAGCTCCTGGCTGCAGGTTGTGACGAGGTCGGGCTGTCCGATACCACCGGCTACGCAGATCCGCGCGCCGTACGCAGCCTGACGCAGGCGATCTGGTCTCAGTTCGGGCGCGAGCGCATGACCGGCATCCACCTGCACAACACGCGCGGCCAGGGTTTGGCCTGTGCGCTGGCGGCGGTCGAGATCGGCGTGAAGACGGTGGATGCCTCACTGGGCGGCATCGGTGGCTGCCCGTTTGCACCGGGGGCCTCGGGCAATATCGTCACCGAAGATCTGGTGTTCATGCTGGAGGCCATGGGCCTCAAGACCGGTATCGATCTGGACAAGCTGTTGCAGGTCAGAGCCATCGTACGCGCGGCGTTGCCGGATACGGTTGAACTCTACGGGTTCACCGCAGACGCCGGCCTGCCGAAAGGATTTGCTGGGGCCAGCACGGTCCGCTAAGCGAAAGCCGCGCTGTGCTGACGTAGCCGCGGTGCGGCGCTAGCTGCCGCGATACTGCTCGGCGTCCAGTTCCAGGCGGAAGTGGAAACGGCGCGGGTTGTGGTGGCAGTACAGGATGTCCACCAGCCGGTTCTCGGTGTCGAAGATGCGGCGCACCATCAGCAGTGTCGGCTCGCCTACGTCCATGTTCAGCGCTTCGGCAAAGAAATCGCGCGCCGGCACGGCGCTGACGATCTGTTCGATCTTGGCAATCTCGATGCCGTTTTCCTTGAGAATATCCAGGCGTACACGGCGCTCCAGCTCGCGCTTGGTATAGCCGCGCTGTATCCCCACCGTCCAGCTGATCAGATGCCCGTAAGGCACATCGTCCTCGGTGCAGCGAATGCGCGTGGCGCGCCACGCCAGCTCACCGCGATCCAGGCCCATCTCCACGGCTACGTCGCCGGGCGGCAACTGCTTGCCCACGTCCAGCACCTTGATATGTGTGCGCCGCGCCAGGTTGCTGAGCATCTCCAGCTCGCCCATCAGCGGCGCGTGCACGGTCTCGAAGGTGGCGGTATAGGTCACGAACGTGCCCTTGCCGCGACGACGCTCGACCAACTCGGCAGCGGAGAGATCATCCAGCGCGCGCTTGGCGGTGATGCGCGAAACCCCGAAGCCGCGCGCCAGCTCCTCTTCGGTGGGCATCTGCTCACCATTGGGAATGGAACCGTTGAGAATGCGGTTCTTCAGCAAGGTAAATAGCTGGAAGTACAGCGGCGTTGGCGCCTCGTCGTGTAGCGAGGCCAACTCGCGGCTGCTGAACAGATCCGTCATCGAGGTCATAAAGCGCTTCTCACCCTGAACTGAACTGCCATCGGTGCTGGCGCCTCCGCCGAGGAGATCACCATACATCGCCAGCGTATTGACGGCTGCAACCACCCCGCGCACCTGCACGGCGGCTTGTGGCTTGGCATTTTCGCGGCTCATTGTAGCGATTCCCCATTGGTTTCGACGCCTGCCGTGAGCGCGGTGCGGCGCGGCAGCGCGGCAACGGCGGACAGCACCTCGTTCAGGGTCTGCACGTCGGCGTACTTGGCATGCATGTCGAACAGGTTGGCGGCATGGGCCTCGGCGTTGCGGTCACCCACCGCCTCACGCGGCACGACCACCGGATACTCATGCTGCAGGCCGTCGACCACCGTGGCGCGCACACAACCGGAGGTGGTCAGGCCCGTCACCACCAGCGAGTCGGCACCGGCCGCACGCAGCTGCTCATCCAGGCTGGTCGCAAAGAAGCTGCTGGCCCAGCGCTTCTCGATCACCGGCTCGGATGGGCGCGGCGCCAGTGCGGCATCCACCCGCACCCAGGGTGAGTCCGGCGTCAACAGGTTCAGCGCGCTGATGCGCTGGCGGAACACCCGCGCCTGAGTCTCATCGCGATAGATCACGGTGGTGAAGAACACCGGCAAGCCGGCAGCCCTAAACGCGGCCAACAACTGTGCGTTGGCGGCCACGACTTCGTCACAGGCACTGCCCAGCGGACAGGCCGGGTCAGTAAACCCGCGGATCATGTCCACCAGCAGCAGCGCGGGGCGCTGCCCGAGGCCCAGGCTCCGGCGCGCGAGGTCAGACATCGTGAGCTCCCAGGAAATCGATCAGCAGCTGGGCCACCTGTGGCGTCTGGCGCTCGCAGATGAAGGTGCGCGCACCGGCTATCTCCGCCTTGTGGCCGTGCGCCAGCAGGCGGTACGCCGCCTCCAGCTGCGGGTACAGCGGGTCCTTAGTGCCAGCGAACACCAGCGTGGGGCAGCGCAATGCGCGCAGCTGCGCGGCGGTATCGACGACGGTCACCGCCTGGTATGCCTGCGCATAGGTCACCCCGGCGGCCGCGCCTTCCAGCGTCTCGCGCTGCAGGATCGACAGCGGCGCTTCGGGGTCTTTTGCCACCATGCGCGCCCATAGGGTCTGCAGATGGCTGCCGTCAGCCGTCGCCGGCACAGTGGCCGCGAGTTGCGGCAGACGCTCGCGCATCGCTGCATCCAGCAGGCAGGGACCGGACAGTGCCAAGCGCGCCACCTGCTGTGGATAATCGTGCGCGACCTGCAAGGCCAGGGCCGCGCCGGTGTGATGGCCGAACCAGTGGCACGGACCCGCATGCAGTTGACGCACCGCAGCGCTGAGCGCTGCCGCGGCGGCGGGTATGGAGAAGCCTTCGGCCAGTGCATCCGAGTTGCCGAAGCCGGGCGTATCCAGCGCAATGCAATCAAAGCGATCCGCAAGCGCCGCCATCAGCGGCTCGTACATCGCGGAGTGGCTGGGGGTCTGGTGCAACAGCACCAACACCGGCGCGCCTACCCTGCCGGCGCGGCGGTAGTGCAGTTGCCCGCCTTTGCCGGCAGCACCGAGGTCCACATAGCCCCGACGCGAGTGCGTGCTCATGGCGCGTCGCCCAGTTCCAGAGACACCCACTTCAACTCGGTGAACTCCTCAATGCTGTAGCGACCGCCTGAGCGTCCGAGACCCGACAGACCGGTACCCCCCACCGGCGCCAGCGCATTGCTCTGGAAACTGTGCATGCCGATGTGCACGGCGCCACTCTTGATCTC
>JBFJJW010000122.1:0-9840 GCA_041612095.1 Solimonas sp.
AAGTCGACATAAAAACGAAAGACGGCGGCCCTGGCTGGTGATGGCAGCAAGGGATCGGCACACAAGGACACAGCACGTTCAGGCGTGCAGGAGCAGCGAAATGGGCGGACAGGCAAAAGAGGTATTTGAGATCGATGACGGACAGCGCAAGCGCGCAGTGATCCGCGTCATCGGTGTCGGAGGCGGTGGTTGCAACACCGTCAATCAGATGGCGCAAGCCAGCATCGAGGGCGTGGACTTTGTCTGCGCGAACACGGACCGTGATCACCTCGAGCGCTGCGTCCCCACCAACCAGATCCAGCTCGGCGTGGAGATCACGCGCGGTCTGGGCGCGGGGTCCAACCCCGAGATCGGCCGTCAGGCGGCTGAGGAAGATCGCGACCGTATTCGCGAGATGATCGAAGGCACGGACCTGCTGTTCGTTACCGCCGGCATGGGCGGTGGCACCGGCACGGGTGCGGCTCCGGTGATCGCGCAGATCGCCAAGGAACTGGGCGTGCTGACGGTGGCCGTGGTCACCAAGCCGTTTGGTCACGAAGGCAAGAAGCGCATGGCGATTGCCCAGCGCGGCATCGACGAGATGCGCCAGTACACCGACTCGCTGATCCTGATTCCCAACGAGAAGCTGAGTCTGGTCCTGGGCAAGAAGGTCACGCTGCTGAACTGCTTCAAGGCCGCAAACGACGTGCTGCAGAACGCCGTGCAGGGCATTTCCGATCTGATCACCCGTCCGGGCCTGATCAACGTCGACTTCGCTGACGTCAAGACGGTGATGTCCAACCGTGGCATGTCGATGATGGGTATCGGTATTGCCAGCGGCGAAGATCGCGCGCAGAAGGCGGTCGAGATGGCGCTGTCCAGCCCGTTGCTCGACGACATCGAGCTGCATGGCGCGCGCGGCCTGCTGGTCAACGTCACCTGTGACGAGACCCTGCTGTCGGAGGAATACGAATACATCAGCGCGCGGGTCGGCGAGATTGCCTCCGACGAGGCGGATGCCAAGATCGGCATGTCGATCAACCCCAACCTCAACGGCGAACTGCGGGTGACCGTGGTCGCCACGGGCCTTGCGGGTTACAAGAACATGGCGGCGCCGGCAACGCAGGTGGCGGGCACTGCAGCGCAGAACCCGAAGGTCGCGCAGTTCATCCGACCGGAAGCGACGATGCCGCAGATGCCGGTGCTCGGTGGGCAGAACCTGGACGTGCCGGCCTATGCGCGGATGCAGCGCAAGGTTGCGGTGGGCGGCAGCGCCTTCCCGCTGGTGGATGACGACATCATCAACATCCCGGCCTTCCTGAGAAATCAGGCCGACTGATCGCGGGACCGGCGCTCGTGCCGGCGCCCGGGCTGTCGCTGTTGCCCATTCAGCGACGGTCCGGGTAGCGGTGCGTCGCGCCGTGAAACTCCTGTTAAACTTCAGTGTCATACGCGCGGCGTCACTGCTTATGGACGCCGCGTTTTCCTTTCTGAAGGCGGGTTACTCGGGTTTCAGCTGACCGGTATGGTTCGTCAACGTACTCTCAAGCAGGCGCTGCGCGTGAGCGGCATCGGCCTGCATTCAGGCCGCAAGGTCTATATGTCGCTGCTGCCGGCGGCCCCCGATACCGGCATCGTCTTCCGGCGTACCGACATCGCCGGCTCCGCCGAGGTGCCAGCGGCAGCTGAACTGCTGCGCGAGGCGGTGATGTGCAGCACCCTGGTGGCTGACGACGGCACTCGCATCATGACCATCGAGCATCTGATGTCGGCACTGTCCGGCCTGGGCGTCGATAACTGTCACGTTGAATTGTCGTCCGCTGAAGTCCCGATCATGGACGGCAGCTCCGGCCCGTTCGTGTTCCTGATCCAGTCCGCCGGCATCCATGAGCAGGATGCCCCCAAGCGCTTCCTGCGCATCGTGCAGCCGGTGCAGGTGCAGGACGGCGACAAGTGGGCGCGCTTTGAGCCCTACGAAGGTTTCCGGCTGGCCTTCAGCATTGATTTCAAGCATCCGGTCTTCAAGCTCTCGGCGCAGCAGGCTGTTGTGGAATTTTCCACCGCCGCCTACGTGCGTGAAGTCTCGCGTGCGCGGACGTTTGGATTCATGCGTGAGCTGGATACGCTGCGCGCCAACAACCTGGGCCTGGGCGCGAGCCTCGACAACGTCGTTGCGCTCGATGAGTACCGCGTCGTCAATGCCGATGGTCTGCGCTACGAGGACGAGTTCGTACGCCACAAGATCCTGGATGCCATCGGCGATCTCTATCTGCTGGGGCACCCGGTGATCGGCGCCTACACCGCGTACAAATCCGGCCATGCGCTCAACAACAAGCTGGTACGTGCAGTGCTGGCCGACCGCGCGGCCTACGAGATTGTCACCTTCGAAGATCAGGCCGCCGAGGCACCGATTACCTTTGTGCGTGGCAGCCTGGCCGCTGCAGCCTGAACGCGCTGTGGTCGGCTACGCCGACCGTTTGGCGGGATTTCTCACTGATTCAGCCACTTGGCTTGCACTTGCGGGGGGCAGGTCGATATAGTCAGCCCTTGGCGTCCGCTGGCAGGGGGCGCACTTTGGCCTCGAGCCGGGTGCAGCGCAGCTTAAAGCGGTCGTTAAGCCAGGCTAAGAGGGCGTCGCTGCGATGGCGCAGCGGAATCAGGGCGGCAGCGGAGGCGGAGTAGATCACCAGGGTCTCGCCGCGGATATTGGCGATCCTGATCTGCGCGATCCATGGCTCGTGGCACCAGTCGCGCAGGGCGCGGCTGAGCTCCGAGAGTTTGCGAGCGCGTTCAATCGTCTGAGTCAACGCATGGGCATCTTGGCCCAGGCATTGCTTCAGGGAAAGCGAATCGCGGGGATAGGAAGTCATCGAAGCACCATGGATATTATAGTCGTCAGCCATAAACGCGGCCGTACCTGGCGTCTCAGACTGGGACCCCGTCACGTGCTGACCTGGCTGCCGCTGGTTCTGCTGGCCGTGCTGGTCACCGGCTTGAGCGCTACTGCCGGCTATTGGCTGCGCGGCGCCGCCAGCGGGACTGCCGTGTTACCCCAGGGACTGGTCACTGCCTGGGCTCAGGAATTCGAAGGCCAGCGTCAGGCCCTGTCTGTCGCACGCGGGGAAGCCGAACAGAATGCTGCGGCGCTCGCCCGCCGCCTGGCACAGCTCCAGGCACATGTGGTTCGGCTTGATGCCGCCGGCCAGCGCCTCACGGAAATTGCCGGTCTGGATCAGGGTGAGTTCAACTTCGGCCAGGCACCCGCCGTCGGTGGCCCCGAGCCCGCTTATCCCTCTGATGTCAGCATGGACCCGGTGCTGGTGTCCCTGCGTAACTTCGAGCGCCAGCTCACCGACCGCGAACGCCAGTTCCGGGTACTTGAGGACCTGCTGCTGGCCAGCCGCCTGCAGAAGGAGGTCCGCCCCTCCGGTTGGCCGATCGAAAGTGGCTGGATCAGCTCATTGTTCGGCACGCGCACCGATCCCTTCACCGGACGCCGCACCCAGCATACCGGCATTGATTTCGCCGGACGCGCTGGGGCCGAGGTGCTGTCGGTGGCCGGTGGCATCGTCACCGAAGCCGGCCCACGGGATGGCTACGGCAATCTGGTCGAGATCAATCACGGCAATGGCTACGCGACACGCTATGGTCACAACAGCCGGCTGCTGGTCAAGGTTGGCGATCGCGTAGGCAAGGGCCAGCAGATCGCCCGGGTCGGATCTACCGGCCGCTCTACCGGCCCGCATGTGCACTTTGAAGTGCTGTTCAACGGCACGCTGGTCAATCCCGAGCAATATATCCAGGCCGCGCGCTAGCGCCCTGCCGCTGGGATTTTGCTCCGGAGACTTGAACCGGGCTGAGGCGCCCCCAGCAAGGCATAATACGGGGCTGCCGTTCTGCATTCCTCTTGCCAACGCTGCGCCGCCGCGCGCGGCATGAGAAGAAACCAATGTTCAATTCGCTGTTGGCTCGCATCTTCGGGAGCCGCAATAAACGCATCCTCAAAAGCCTGGACCAGCTGGTCGTCCGGGTCGGCGAAAGCGAGGCTTCTCTAGCTAGCCTGAGTGATTCCGAACTCGCCGCACGCACGGTGCAATTCCGAGAACGTCTCGCCAAGGGCGAGACGCTGGACCAGCTCCAGGCCGAAGCGTTCGCGGTAGTGCGCGAGGCCGGCAAGCGCGTTCTCGGCATGCGCCACTTCGATGTGCAGCTGGTAGGTGGTGCCGTCCTGCATCAGGGCCGTATTGTCGAGATGCGAACCGGCGAAGGCAAGACCCTGGTCGCGACGCTGGCGGCCTATCTCAATGCCCTTGAAGGCAAGGGCGTGCACGTCGTCACCGTAAACGACTACCTGGCCCGCCGCGACGCGGACTGGATGGGTCGCATCTTCCGTTTCCTGGGGCTGACCGTCGGTGTCGCGGTCGCCGGCCAGACGTCGCAGGAGAAGCGCGAGGCGTATGCCTGCGATATCACCTACGCCACCAATAACGAGCTGGGCTTCGACTATCTGCGCGACAACATGGCGTTTGCGCTGGGAGACAAGGTCCAGCGCGGCCAGCACTACGCGATCATCGACGAGGTCGACTCGATTCTGATCGACGAGGCGCGCACGCCGCTGATCATCAGCGGCCCCACCGACGACGATCCGGAACTGTACCGGCGGATCGACAAGCTGATTCCGAAGCTGGCGCGGCAAGTCGAGGAAGACGGCCCCGGCGATTTCTCGGTGGACGAGAAGTCCAAGCAGGTTCACCTGACCGAAGATGGCCACGAGAAGGTCGAGGAGCTGATGCGCAGTTCCGGACTGCTCGGCGAGGATGACAGCCTCTACGACGCTGCCAATATCATTCTCCTGCATCACCTGAATGCCTTGCTGCGCGCGCATCACCTGTACAAGCGCGATGTCGAGTACATCGTGCGCGATGGTCAGATCGTCATCATTGACGAGTTCACCGGCCGCATGATGTCGGGCCGCCGCTGGAGTGACGGTCTGCATCAGGCGGTCGAGGCCAAGGAAAACGTCCAGATCCAGCAGGAAAACCAGACGCTCGCCAGCATCACCTTCCAGAACTATTTCCGCCTCTACAAGAAGCTGTCCGGCATGACCGGTACTGCCGACACCGAAGCGTTCGAGTTCCAGAGCATCTACAACCTCGAGGTCGTTGTGGTTCCGACACATCGTCCGATGGTCCGCAAGGATCATGGCGACCTGGTGTTCATGAACGCCAAGGACAAGTTCGAAGCCGTCATTGCCGAGATCAAGGAAGCCAACAAGCGGCAGCAGCCGGTCCTGGTGGGAACCGCGAGCATCGAGACCTCGGAGCTGCTGTCGGGTCTGCTGAAGAAGGCCGGCATCAAGCACGAGGTGCTGAACGCCAAGCAGCATGAGCGTGAGGCGGAGATCGTCGCCAATGCCGGCCGTCCCGGCACGGTGACCATCGCCACCAACATGGCGGGTCGCGGTACCGATATCGTGCTGGGCGGCAGCCTCGAGGCTGAACTCGCCCAGTTGCCGGCGGACGACGAAGCGGCTCGCAAGGCCGCGCGCAGCGCCTGGCAGCTACGTCATGATCAGGCCAAGGAGGCCGGTGGCCTTTACGTCCTCAGCTCCGAACGCCACGAGTCGCGCCGCATCGACAATCAGTTGCGTGGACGTTCTGGGCGTCAGGGCGATCCGGGTGCCTCGCGTTTCTATCTGTCGCTGGACGACACGCTGATGCGCATCTTCACCCCGCCCCGCATGCGCGCCATGCTGCAGGGCCTGGGGATGCAGCCCGGTGAGGCCATCGAGCACCGCTGGGTGAGCCGCGCCATTGAAACCGCGCAGCGCAAGGTCGAGGCGCACAACTTCGACATCCGCAAGCATTTGCTGGAATACGACAACGTTGCCAACGATCAGCGCAAGGCCGTGTACGAGTTGCGTGACGGCATCATGGGCTCTGAACGGGTGACGCCGATGGTGGACGACATCCGGCCCGACGTCGTCAGTGCCGTGGTGACCATCCACATTCCGCCACAGACCATTGAAGACCAGTGGGACACGGAAGGCCTGGAGGCCGTGCTCAAGCGCGAGTTCCTGCTTGATCTTCCGGTGCGTCAGTGGCTGGAAACCGAGCGCGATCTCAACGAGAAGGGCCTGCGCGAGCGCATACTCGAGAAGGTCAAGGAGGCCTATGAGGCCAAGAAGGCGCAAGTGGGTGCGCCGGTTCTTGAGCATTTTGAGAAAGCCGTGATGCTGCAGACGCTGGACAACCTGTGGCGCGAGCACCTGGCGGCGATGGATTATCTGCGGCAGGGCATCAATCTCCGCGCGTATGCGCAGAAGGACCCAAAGCAGGAATACAAGCGCGAAGCATTCACGCTGTTCAACGACATGCTGGCGCGCTACAAGCATGAAGTGATCACGCTGCTGGCCAAGGTGCGGATACAGTCCGAGGCCGAGGTGCAGCAGGTCGAGGAGCAACGGCGGCGGCAAGCCGAGGCGCTGGAAGGCCGCATGCGCATGCAGCACGATGCGGCGCCGGCAACTCCGGTAGCGGACTCCGGCGCCGATGCGACCGAAGCCCCGCGTCGGCTGGAAGCGGCTGAGTTGCCCGAGAAGCCCACGACGGTGGTGCGCGATGCGCCGAAGGTCGGCCGCAACGATCCTTGTCCCTGCGGTAGCGGCAAGAAGTACAAGCAATGCCACGGCGCGCTGATCTGAGCTGCGAGGCTGCCCGCTAGCCGCAATTCGAAAAACGCCGCAAAATAGAACAAGCGCTGGGGTTTCCCTGGCGCTTTTCTTTTTTTGGCTCCAGCGGAAACCGTAGACATGGCCGTCAATCTCAATGTCCCAGCATCCTTGCACGCCGTTGCCGGCGTGCGTCTAGGCGTGGCGGAGGCGGCCATCAAGCGCCCCGGCCGCAAGGATCTGCTGCTGATCGAGCTGGCCGAGGGCACCCGGATCGCCGGCGTGTTCACCCGTAACGCATTCAGCGCGGCGCCGGTGCAGATCTGCCGGCAGTACCTGCGGCAAGGGGCGGCGGTGCGGGCTCTGCTGGTGAACGCCGGCAACGCCAATGCCGCGACCGGCAGCGAAGGTATCCGCGACGCCCGCGAGACGCTGGCGGCCGTTGCAAGCGCAGTCGGCTGTGCCGCAGACCAGGTGCTGCCGTTCTCCACCGGCGTGATCGGCCAGCGCCTGCCGGTCGAGCGCATGGTGGCCGCAGTGCCCACCGCACACGCGGCACTGCGCGCCGATGGCTGGCAGGACGCCATGCGCGCGATCATGACCACCGATACCGTGCCCAAGGGTGCAAGCCGTCGGGTGCAGACGCGCCAGGGCGAGGTGACAGTGACCGGAATCGCCAAGGGCGTCGGCATGATCTGCCCGGATATGGCGACGATGCTCGCCTTCGTCGGCACCGATGCGCGTCTGAGCCCGGCAGCGGTCCAGGCGGCGCTGCAGCATGCGGTCGCGCGTTCGTTCAACAGCGTCACGGTGGATGGTGACACCTCGACCAATGACGCTTGTGTGCTGTTCGCAACCGTGCAGGTCGGCACCGAGGACATCGACGTCGACCACGCGGATTACGCCGTCGTGCTGCAGGCCATCAGCGCAGTCTGCGAGGAACTGGCGCAGGCCGTGGTGCGTGACGGCGAAGGCGCCACCAAGTTCATCACCATCGAGGTTGACACCGCGCGCGACGAAGCCGAGGCGCGTCTGGTCGCGTACGCCGTTGCCCATTCGCCCCTGGTCAAGACCGCGATGTTTGCCGGTGATGCCAACTGGGGGCGCATCGTCATGGCCGTCGGCAAGGCCGGCGTCGATGGGCTCGATCCGTCCACGGTCAGCGTGGGCCTCGACGACGTCGCCCTGATCGAACGCGGCGAACCCCATCCGGACTATCGTGAAGAGCGCGGCGCCGCCGTTGTTGCGCAGCCGGAGTTCACCATTCGCATCGGGCTGGGCCGGGGTCAGGCAGCGGCGCGCATCTGGACCTGCGACTTCAGTTACGACTACGTCAAGATCAACGCGGAATACCGGACTTGAGCACGCGGTGAATCGAGGCAAGCCGCTGATCCAGGTCGCGGCCGGGGTGCTGACGCGGCCCGGGGGCGAGGTGCTGTTTGCGCAGCGGCCGCCGGGCAAGATCGCGGCCGGGTACTGGGAATTCCCTGGCGGCAAGATCGAAGCCGGGGAAACGGCGCTGACGGCGCTGGTCCGCGAACTGCACGAGGAACTCGGCGTGCAGGTGCAGCAGGCGCGGCCGCTGATCCGCTTTCGGCATGAGTACAGCAACCGCAGCGTGGTACTCGATACCTGGCAGGTGGATGTGTTCAGCGGCCCGGTGCAGTCGCGTGAGGCGCAGGCCTTCGCCTGGGTGCGGCCCGAGCAGCTTGCCGATTGGCCGCAGGCCCTGCCCACGGTCGCGCCGATCGCCGCCGCGCTGTGCCTGCCGCAGCATTACGTGTTCACCCCGCCTGATCGCACGCCTGCACAGCTGCAGGCCGGTTTGCGCGCGTTACCGGCGGGCGCGCTGCTGCGCTTGCGCATGCCGGCACTCGCGGATGCGGACTATTCCGCGCTGGCGCGCGCATTGCTGCCGGCGGTTCGCAGCGCAGGGCTGAAGCTGGTGCTCGATCGCGATCCCGGGCAAGCCCTCGCACTGGGGGCCGACGGCTGGCACGCCACGGCCGGCGTGCTGCGCACGCTGGCGGCAGCACCGCAAGGTCCGCTGCTGAACCTTGCCTCCTGCCACAGCCGCGAGGAGCTTGTACGTGCGCGCGCGCTGGGTTTCAGCGCTGCGGTGCTGGGCGCCGTGCAAGCGACCCGCACGCACCCCGGGCTGCCGCCGTTGGGTTGGCAGGGTTTTGCCGAGCGGGTCGATCAGGTCGGCCTGCCGGTGTACGCCTTGGGGGGCGTGGGCCCAGAAAACTGTGCGCAGGCCTTTGCCGCGTATGGTCAGGGTGTGGCCGGTATTTCGGCCTACTGGCCCGAACTGCCGGGCTCCGGCGACTGATCTTCGGCGGCAACCGAATAGCGTTCGCCAAACCAGCCGTTCAGGTCCACCATCTTGCAGCGCTCGGAGCAGAACGGCCGCCACGGATTGCTGGCGTCCAGACGCGTTGATTGGCCGCACTGGGCGCAGCGCGCAATTCTCGGTGGCGGGGCCGGACGCGGTTCGCCTGCGCTCACAGCACGCAGCACTGCAATTGGAAGCCGATATCCTGCTGCGCCTGCTGCGCGCGGCTGTTGACGTCACGCGCGCCCATGAAACGCACGGTGAAGCGGTGGCGTCCGGCGCTGATCTCCGGATACACCCCGGTGCTGGCTGCCACCAGTACCCGCACCAGCGTGCTGGGGCCTGAGGGAGTGTGGATGCAGATGCCGCCGCGCGCCATCGCCTCCTGCGCCGGCACACTGTCGCGCAACAGTTTCAGATACAGATTGATGGCGCGCTCGAAGGGTTGAAGATCGGCGAACCACGCATCCAGATCGCGCTGCACGCGCTCGTAAGGTTGCGACAGCCAGTAGTGATAGTGCGGCAGATCAAAGCCGCAGGTGCCGCCGGGAATGCCCGAGCGATTGAGCAGTCCGTTGAGAAAATCGCTGCCCCTCAAGAGGGAGCCCGCAAACTGCGTGGCCAACTGCTGCAGGCCGTTCAACGTCGCCGTAATCTCCGCCAGCACGCCCTGCAGACGCGACGGATCGACGTCAGGTCGGCTGGCGAGCTTGGTCAGATGGGCGTGCTGATCAGTCAGTTCCTTCAGCACATCGCTTTTCAGGTCCGAGCGGGAAATCACCACCAGGATGTCGAGCAGGCTGTCGAGCGTGTCGCGGATGCCGAAGATGGTCTTGTCGGCACGATGATGCCGATA
>JBFJJW010000123.1:0-9823 GCA_041612095.1 Solimonas sp.
GCTGTGATCGGCCAGCGTCGCCGAGACGCCGGCATGCAGCAGGCCATGGTGTTGCGTCAGCTGCGGTGCCAGCTCCAGTTCGGCGACGATGCGGCCCGGCGCGCATTCGACGACCTTCGCGCCAAGCGTGCGCATGAACGGCGCGGCTTCGTAGATGCGTTGCGCTTCTTCCAGGGACTGCATGTGCTTCAACCCAGACGCAGGATGCCTTCGGACACGGTAACCGCGTAGCCGCCCACGCGCACGGCCGAGACCTTGCCGCCGGAGCGGTCAACGCTGATGTGCAACTGGCTGGGGCGTCCCATTTCCACACCCTGGTGGATCAACCAGCGGTGGGTGCCGTCCTCGCCCTGCTCCATGCCCAGTGCGCCGGCCAGCGCCACTGCGGCGGCGCCGGTGGCGGGGTCTTCGCCAATGCCCAGATCCGGCGCAAACATGCGCGCGCGCAATTCGCCCGGCTCGTAGCCGTGGGCATAGACGTACACCTCGTGTGCCCAGTAGTCCGCCAGCAGCATGCGGATCCTGGCCATGTCGGCGTCGATACCCGCCAGCAGTTCGGGGGCCCGCAACGGCACCAGCAGAAACGGAACGCCGCAGCTGGCGCTGCGCAGTTGTTCGTTGCCCCTGCCGATGTCGTCGGCCTGCAGGCCCAGCGCGGCGGCCACCGCGGCGCGATCAGGCGGCGGTGGGCCATACTCGGGCAGACGCGCGGTCGTCAGCTCGGCGTAGGTTTCCCGATCGACATCGCGGCGCACCTGCACCGGAACCGGGCCGACATTTTCCTCCAGAGAGAACTGCGCGGTGTCGCCGCCGGGAACCAGCCGCAGCGAAGACAGCAGACACGCCGTACCGACCGTGGGGTGCCCGGCAAACGGCATTTCCTTGGTCGGTGTGAAAATGCGCAGGCGGTGCGCACAGTCCTTGCGCGTGGGCGCCAGCACGAAAACGGTTTCCGACAGGTTGAACTCGCGCGCGACAGTCTGCATCTGCGCTGTGCTCAACTGCTCGCCGCCCAGTACGACGGCCAGCGGGTTGCCGCCGAACAGGGATTCGGTGAACACGTCCAGCGTGTGAAAGCGCAGTTGATTCGGTCGTTCCATGGCCGCAGCCTCACCGGGGGTGGGCGAGAATTGTACGCGCGCCGTTGGCGTGCTCAACGCATCCGGCCGCCACTGACACTACACTTCGGGCGGGGACCTACACGAGAGCAACACGTGAATCAGACTACTGCAGCGACGACACGCCTGGACCGCAGCCTCGCCACGATCGAACGCCTGGGAAACAAGCTGCCCGATCCGGCGATCCTGTTCCTGATCCTGATGCTGGCTGTCTGGGTGCTGTCCTGGATGCTGTCCTATGTGAGCTTCGATATTGTCGATCCGCGCAGCCAGGCACCACTGCAGGTGAACAATCTGCTGGACGGCGCCGCACTGGCGGCGTTCATGTCGTCGATGGTGCATACCTTCGTCAGCTTCCACCCGCTGGGCGTGGTGCTGGTCGCGATGCTCGGCATCGGCGTTGCGGAGCACACCGGCTTCATCGGTGCGGGCCTGCGCGGACTGCTGGCGATCACCACGCAGAAGCTGCTGACCCCGATGTTGATCGGCGTCGGCATCCTCAGCCATCTGGCGGTGGACGCCGGCTACGTGCTGGTCGTCCCGCTGGGCGCCGTGATCTTCTACGCGGCCGGCCGCCATCCGCTGGCCGGCATTGCCGCCGCATTTGCCGGTGTTTCCGGCGGGTTCTCCGCGACCTTCGTGCCCGGCTCGCTGGAGCCGATGCTGCAGGGCATCTCCCAGGCGGGCGCGCAGATCCTGGACCCGGCGATGGTGCTGAACCCGCTGAACAACTACTTCTTCACCACGGCCTCGGCGGTGCTGGTGATCGGCCTGGGGTGGTTCATCACGGATCGCATCGTCGAACCGCGGCTGCAGCGCAGCGCGCCGCTGGATGGCGACCTGACCGGACTGCCGACGATGGAAGCGCTGAATGACAACGAGCGCCGCGGCCTGCGCCGCGCCTTGCTGGCAATGGGCCTCGGCCTGCTGCTGCTGGTATTGAGCGCCTGGCCGGCCACCTCTGCCTGGCGCGCCGCCGACGGCGCCCTGGCCACGGGCGGGGCACCGCTGATGCAATCCATCGTGCCGCTGATCTTCCTGATCTTCCTGATTCCCGGTGTGGTCTACGGCTATGCCACCGGAACCGTCAAAAGTTCGCGCGACATCGTGCAGGGCATGACCCGCTCGATGTCGACAATGGCCTACTACATCGTGATGGCGTTCTTTGCGGCGCAGTTCATTGCCGCCTTCAATCAATCCAATCTCGGCGCACTGCTGGCGCTCGAGGGTGCCAGTGCCCTGAAAGCGGCCGCGGTTCCAGCTGGCCTGGTGATGATCGGCATCATCTTCCTGACCGGCTTCATCAACCTGTTTGTCGGGTCGGCATCGGCGAAATGGGCGCTGCTGGCGCCGATCTTCGTGCCGATGCTGATGCAGCTCGGGATCTCGCCGGACCTGACGCAGGCGGCCTACCGCGTGGGTGATTCCAGCACCAACATCATCACTCCGCTGATGCCTTACTTCCCGCTGGTCGTGGTCTTCGCCCAGAAGTACGTCAGGAGCAGCGGCATCGGTACGGTCACCGCGATGATGCTGCCGTACAGCGTGGCGCTGCTGGTGGTGTGGTCGATCTTCCTGCTGGCCTGGTGGGGCCTGGGCATGCCACTGGGCATCGGTGCCAGCTACCAGTATGTGCCCGGAGGCTAAGGCGCCGGCGCCGGCACGGCCGCGCTCTGCTACCGTGTCCGGATGATTGCCGACCTGCTGATCGTGTTGGGCCTGATGCTGGTTAACGGTGTGCTGGCCCTGTCGGAGCTGGCGGTCGTGTCGTCGCGCAAGGCGCGCCTGGGGGGCATGCAGAAGCGCGGCGTGCGCGGCGCGCAGGCGGCCTTGCAGTTGAAGGCTCAGCCCGGACGCTTTCTGAGCACGGTGCAGATCGGCATCACCCTGGTCGGCGTGTTCGCCGGCGCCTATAGCGGCGCGACACTGGCGGCGCCGCTGGCCGCGGTGCTGCAGACGGTGGAATGGATCGAACCGACGCTGGCCAAGGACCTGGCGTTCTCGGCGGTGGTTGTCGGCATCACCTATCTGTCGTTGATCATCGGCGAGCTTGTGCCCAAGCAGCTGGCGCTGAGAAATCCCGAGCGGGCGGCTGCGCTGGTCGCACCGCCGATGCTGTACCTGTCGCGGCTGGCGCTGCCGCTGGTATGGCTGCTCGACCTGTCGAGCCGGCTGATACTGAAGCTGCTGCCAGCCAGCTCCATCAACGCCAATCATGTGACCGACGAAGAGATTCACGCGCTGGTCGCGGAGGCCGCATCCAGCGGCGTGGTCGAACCCGAGGAACGCACGATGATCGCCGGCGTCATGCGCCTGGCCGACCGCAGCGTGCGCGCCATCATGACCCCGCGGCAGGAGCTGGACTGGATCGACCTCGACGAACCGGTGACCACACAGAAAGCCGAGCTGCGCGCCAGCCGTCACTCCAAGCTGATTGCGGCACGCGGACAGATCGATCAGTTCGTGGGCATCGTTTCATGCAAGCGGCTGATTGATGTGCAGATCGATGGCGCCAGCGGCGTCGATCCCTCCCAGCACGTCGAGGAGGCCCTGGTGATTCCGGACAGCCTCGATGCGCTGGATGCGATGCAGAAGCTGCGCGACACACCGCTGCACGCCGCCATCGTCGTTGATGAGTTCGGCAGCCTGCAGGGGCTGGTGACGGTTACGGATGTGCTGTCAGCGATCGCCGGTGAGTTCCATCAGGATGCCGACGAGCGGCCGGGCGTGCTGCAACGGCCGGACGGCTCCTGGCTGGTAGACGGCGAGATTGCTGCCGACGAGTTGTCCGCACAGCTGGAGATGGCGCTGCCCGAAGACCGCGATTTTGAAACTGCCGCGGGCTTGGTGCTGAAGCTGTTCGGCCGCATGCCACAGCTGGGCGAGAGCACCTGGCTCAACGAGTGGCGTTTCGAAGTGGTGGATCTGGACGGCCACCGTGTCGACAAGCTGCTGATACACCGCACCCGGCCGGAAGACGACGAGGGCTGAGCCGCTATGGCACCTGCAGCGAGGCCGGCAACCGTGGCGAGGAGATCAGCTCGCTGAACACCTGCCAGCGGCGCTCGGGTTCGTCGCCGGCCTCGGACTCTATGTAACGGCCGACCAACTGTTCGCCCAGCGAGTAGTTGACGATGTAAGCCCGGTAGTCGTCGAAGAACTTCACGCGCTGCCGGGCACGCGCCTCCGAAGCCAGTGCGTATTCCTGCATCCATTTGACCGTGGCCTCGGCGGTGACCGCACCGTCGAGATACCGGCGCGCAGCTTCGATGGTCGCGGCGCCGATGACATCGGCGGCCTCGCTGATCTCGACGTAACGCTCGGCCTCCTCAGGGTCGAAGCCGGCCAACGGAAACAGCGTTTCGCGCACGAACGCGATGCGGCTCTCGAGCGGAAAGGCGAGCGCTATGGCGTAGTCGGCGCTGCCCTCCGCGATCAGTGACTGCGGTGTGTACAGCGGATAGACGCTGTACTCCTGCCAGCCGCGGCCGCGCACCAGCGCGTGTTCGAGCTGCACGTTGTACACATGGTGGCCGGGATAGCCCTCGTGCACCGCCAGCTCGATGGCGCGGGTAACGGTGACCGGCAGATCGGTATTGATTTCGATGCGTGAGTGATACCCGCCCTGATACCAGTTGTAGGCGCTCCAGCTCTTGTCCGATACCAGCGCCAGTTCGAAGCGCTCGTCCGCGGGCAGCTCGATCCGCGCTCGGGTTCGCGCGCGGGCTTCCTCAATCGCCGCCTGCATCACCGCTTCCAGCTTTTCGACCGGGATCTGGTAGCGGTCCATGTATACGTTGTAGCGCTGCGCCAGCGTCCCGCCGCCCGGCGGCAGCCGCTGCTCCAGCGCATCGAGACGAACCCGCAGCTCGTCATCGCTGAGTTGCGGCGGCTTGACGCCGTACAGCAGCTCGGCCTCGTCGTTGAAGCGCAGCTTCTGTCCCTTGAGCTGGCGCGCGTGCGCGGCCAGGGCCTGCAGCTGCCGCCGCAGATAGGTGTGGCGCAGCCGTTCGAGCATCGGTGCGCGGTCCATCAGCATGCCGTCGAGCTGCAGTATCTGCTGGTCGGCGTCGGCGGCGATCTCCGCCAGGCTGGCCGGCGTCGCCTGCACGGCCGCGCGCCAGGACGGCGGACCATAGTAGGCGTCGACATAGTTGGCATCGTGCTCGCCTAGGGCCAGCACCGCCTTGACGTAGCGTTCGGCGAGCCGGTTGAGCCCAGCGTCGATTCCGCTCGCGGTGGGTTGCGGCGTGGAAGCACAGGCGGAAACGGTGGCAACGGCGCTGGCGAGCAGGGCGAACCGGAGGGCAGGGATCATGGGGTCGAGGTCATCTTCAATCACAAGCACCGAACAATACGGCCTGCGCCGGCGCGCGCAAACCTGAAGCCGACAAGGGCTACATGAACTTGCCGCCCGCAATGCGGCCTTCTGCATCGAGCCGGGCGAAGTAGCGGCTGTTGTTCATCCGATACTCCTTGCTGGCGATGTCGCCCGGCAACACCAGCTGCACGTCCGGATAGACAGCGCGGAACTGCTGCGGTGTGGGGCGGGTTTCGATGTAGCGCTGAAATGCCGCCTCATCGACAACAAAACCCGGCACTGGCGCCGGCTGCGGCTCCGTCATCGCCGTCACTCCGTTACAGGCGCCCAGAAGCAGGCTCAGCGCTAGCCATGCGGCGGCGACGGCGAGGCGCGGGTGCAGCGTCAAATTCAGTCGGCACATGCCCCCATTACAGCACGACCCTACGCGGCTCGCAGGCTCCAGCGGAGCCACCTGCCCAAGCGGTGCGTCGCGGGGTGCGCAGGCGGCTGGGAAACCGCTCAGGAATGGCGGGCGCGGCTTCGGTAATATCGGGCGCTTCACGATTGCCAACAGCCGATGCCCGCCATGTTCCGTACATCCCTGCTTCTTTCGATACTGGGCCTGAGCGCCTGCAGCCTGCTGCCGCCGAGCATGCAGCCGCCGGTCAAGCGGGATCCGCACTCGTATGCGGATCCGAGCCTGTTCCGTACCGAGCATCTGAAGCTCGACCTTCGGGTCGATTTTGCGCGTCGGGTCATCGACGGTACCGCCGAGCTGCTGCTGAAGCGGGTGGATCCCACCGCGCAGACGCTGGTGCTGGATACGCGCGATCTCGACATCCTTTCTGTTGAGGCCGGCAGCAGCGGTCGGTACGCGGAGACCCGCTGGCGCCTGGCGCCGCGCGACAAGATCCTCGGCAGCGCACTCGCCATTGCCATGCCGGCAGGCGCAGACCGCGTACGCATCCGCTATGCCACCCGCCCCGAGGCTTCCGGCCTGCAGTGGCTGACGCCGGCGCAGACCGCAGACAAGAAGCATCCGTTCCTCTTTACCCAGTCGCAGGCGATCCACGCACGCAGCTGGATCCCGCTGCAGGACACGCCGATGGTGCGCGCCCCGTATGAGGCGCGCGTACACACGCCCAAGCGTCTGCTTGCGGTCATGAGCGCCGAGAACACGCCCGACACCAGGCGCGACGGCGACTACCGCTTCCGCATGCCGCAGCCGATCCCTTCCTATCTGATCGCGCTTGCGGTTGGGGATATCGAGTTCCGCGCCATCGGCCCACGCACCGGCGTTTATGCAGAGCGTTCGGTCATCCAGGCGGCGGCCAAGGAGTTCGAAGATACCGAGAAGATGCTGGTGCGTACCGAGGCCCTGTTCGGCCCTTATCACTGGGGTCGCTATGACCTGCTGATCCTGCCGCCCAGCTTCCCCTACGGCGGCATGGAGAATCCGCGCCTGACCTTTGCGACACCCACGATCATCGCCGGCGACAAGTCACTGGTATCGCTGGTGGCGCATGAGCTGGCGCATTCCTGGTCCGGCAATCTGGTGACCAACGCGGTCTGGGACGACTTCTGGCTGAACGAGGGCTTCACCACCCACCTCACCTATCGCATCATGGAAGAGGTGTATGGCAAGGATCAGGGCGCACAGGAGCGCGCGCTCGGCGCCAACGATCTCAAGGACACGCTGGCGAACACCGGGCTCGCCAGCGACAAGACGCTGGCGCCGCGCCTCGCCGGACGTGACCCTGACGAAAACGTCACCAATGTGCCGTACGAGCGCGGCGCACTGTTCCTGGCCTACCTGGAAGACAAGTTCGGCCGAGCGACCTTTGACGCGTTCATCCGGCAGTGGTTCGACGCCCATGCGTTCCAGTCGGTACGCAACCAGGATTTTCTGGACTATATGGACCGGGAGCTGCTTGCCAAGCATCCGGGCGTCGTCAGCCAGGCCAAGGTCAACGAATGGATCTACTCGCCGACCTTGCCGGAGGACGCGGTGTGGCCGGTCTCGGATGCGTTTGCGCGCGTCGACGCGCAGCGTGAAGGCTGGCTGGCCGGGAATATTTCGGTGGCACAGCTGGACACGAAGTCCTGGACCACGCGGCAATGGCAGTACTTCTTCGACAAGATGCCGACGGGCATCGATCAGCAGATGCTGCTGGATCTGGACGACCGCTTCAGCCTGACGCGCACCCAGAATCCGGTGATCGCATCACGCTGGTATCGCGCCGCGCTGGCCAACGACTACTCGCCGGTATATCCGGCAATCGACGGCTATCTGCGGCGCATCGGTCGCATGCTGCTGATCCGGCCTATCTACCAGGAGCTGGCGCGCACCGAGGATGGCCGTGCCTTTGCGCGCGATATTTTCGCGGAGGCCCGTGCCGGCTATCACCCGATCGCCCAGGAGATGGTTGCCAAGATCCTGGAGACCCCGGCGCCCTGACCGGCGCCGGTTCACTGCGCCGGAAACAGCAGGGCCGGCTGGCCGAGCGTGAACGTACTCACCTCGATGTCGGGCCGGTCCTGCGCCAGGTGGCCGAAGAATGTCGGCAGATCCACCGTCAGCGGGAACGGCCGTAGCGGTCGGTCCAGATTGCGGGTGAAATCGTCCCAGTGCGTCGGCATCACCCGGCGCGCACCGACGGCATCCACAACCTGCTGCAGGTAGCCCGGCAAGTCTTCGATCAGCGCGACACCCAGCAGCACGACATCTGCCTGATAGGGCGCCAGCGCGCCGTCAACGTATCCGGCGCTGCCGTGATGGAGCACCCGCCCCAGCGGATGCTCCATCAGTATCGACCAGGCGCCCCCCAGCTTGTAGTCCATGTAGCGGGCAGGCGGCTGCAGGGGTGAGGTGATGTCGCCGGTCGGTCGGCCGCCGGTGGCGCCCGCATGCCGACTTTCGACATAGCGCACGGTGAAGCTACCGATCGACAGCGGCTGTCCCGGATGCGCAATCAACAGTTGCCGCTCCGGCAGACCTGCGCCACGACCGATGTTTGCGGTGCTCTCCGAACCCACCAGCTTCGCGCCGGTCAGGCGCGCGACGACGCCGGCATCCATGGCGTGGTCGTAGTGTGAGTGCGACACCAGCACGGCATCGAGCGTGCCGATGCCGGCATCTTGCAGCGCGGCTGCGATGCGTGGCTCATCCGGCACCAGCGGTCGATTGGTGACCAGGCCCAGCAGGCCTTCAGGGCGCGAGAAGAAGGGATCGATGAAGACCGCGTGCTCGCCGTCGCTGAGCAGCACGGCGGTAACGCCGAACCAGGTTGCGCGCAAACCGGCCGCGTGTAGGGCCGCCGGCGCCGTATGCTGTGCGTGCATTCGCAAACCCGTCGCCGCCTTGTGCGCCTCCAGGGTCCAGAGCAGCGCTGCACCCAGCAGCAACAGCAGCAGTACCGCGAGGCCCAGACGCTTCACGGCTGCGCCCCGCTGCGTCCGGCGTGATCGACGACGGCGTCGGCGCCCACCAACAGCGCCTCGCGAAACGCAGCCGGCACCGGCGCCTTGCTCAAGGCCTTGGCATCGACAACGACATACACCGTCTCTGTGGTGGCGATGACTGCCGCCGCATCGGCAAGTCGAAACTCGGTTCTGAGCGTGAACGAGGTCGTGCCGACGGCCAGCGTACGCACCGACAGCTCAAGCACCTGATCAAAGCGAGCCGGGGCCCGCCACTCAATGGTCTGCTTGACCAGCTGGTAGTCCAGCGGTCCGTCCAGAAATGCCTGGAACCAGCCGAGCGCCCGCAGGAACTCGCTTGCGGCGAGATCAGCGTATTCGCCGTAGCGGGCATTGAACACCACCTTCTGCGCATCGCATTCGCCGTAGCGGACGCGCAGGTAGTAGCGAAACGACGTGTTGCTGTGCTGGCCGGTCATCCAAGCGCTCCTGACTGTTGCGCACCTGCCGGCAGTCTAATCGGCGCTCAGAGTTCGCTGTAGCGGCGCCTGCGCCCGCTGAGCAGCGAAGGCAGCAGCAGACCCACCAGCACACCACCGCCGATCAGGCCGGCACCGGTCAACAGCGTCTTGCGTTGCTGTCTGGCGGCGTCATAGCGCAGCTGCAGTTCGCTCATCGCCCGATCCTGCGCACTGGCTTCTGCCTTGAGCCGGTCATTCTCCTGCGAAAGCTCGAAGGCGGGACGCACCTTGTCGAGTTGCGCGCGCGCCGAGCTGAGCTCGCTTTCGAGGCTTTCGATCTTCTTCTGGGCGGTGCCGAGTTCGCGGCGCGCTTCGGCGAGTCGGGTAATTGCGGCGGGCTCGTCGGTAAGAAAGCGCGCGGTCATCCAGCCCACGCGCCCGTCTTCGGTGCGGATCTTGGCAAAGCTCTCCGGGCCAAGAGTTTCGAGCAGGCTGACGCGCGCGCCACTCTTGATGATGCC
>JBFJJW010000124.1:0-9772 GCA_041612095.1 Solimonas sp.
AAACGTGCGGCTCGGTAAACGAGTCGAGCCCTCACTCGCGTGCATGCACCTGCCGATGCGCGCTCGGCACCGTGCCGGTCCACTTGCGGAACGCGCGGGTGAAGTTGGCTGGGTCGCTGTAGCCCAGGCGTAGCCCGATCTGCTCCACGCTGAGGCTGCTGTCGGCGAGCAGCTTCAGTGCATCGCGGCGGCGCGCTTCGTCCAGCAGTTGCTGAAAGCCCGCGCCGTGTTGTTGCAGGTGACGCTTCAGCGTGCGGGGGGACAGGTGCAGTGATTGGGCCACTGCATCCAGATTGGGATAGCCGCTGCCGTTGGGTACCAGCAGTGCACGCACCTGAGCGAGAAAATCACCCTGGTAGCCGAGTTGCGTCAGCTCCTGCTCGCATTGCGCGGTGACCAGGCGCGCGGTCAGGGGGTCCGCCGTGTTCAGCGGCAGGTCCAGATACTCCACCGGAAAGCGCAGTTGATTGGCACCGCGCCGGAACCGCAGGGGCGGCAGGCGTTCGCGGTACTGGGCGGCGTAGTCCGGTTCCGGGTAGTCAAACCACAGCTCCACCTGATTCTGCGCCACGGCCAACTGCGCGCCGAGCACCGGCACCATGCGCCAGAGGCCGACCAGAAACAGATCGAACATGCATTGCCGCACCGCGCCAAGCGGTATCGTCTCGGTGGTCTCGATCACGCCCTGCGCGCCATCGGCAAACACGCGGATGTTGAGATTGGGCAGGCGCAGCGGCAGGAACTTGCCGCCGAACTCCGCGGCCGCGCGCAGGTTGGGATAGCTGAGCACGCCATAGCCTACGAACCCATGAGTGGTCAGGCTGCTGTGCAGGCCGATCTCGTATCCGAACGCGGGATTGCCGCTGAGCCGCAGCCCCCGGTACAGCAGATTATTGGCTTGCAGCATGGAGAGCCGGCCGTCGGCGGTGGCCAGCACGGTGGCGGGCAGGTTCTGCCCCTCCAGCATGGCGGCGCGGCTGACACCCAGGCTCTCGGCCACGGTAAGAATCAGATGGCCGTAGGCCACGGGAATGGCCGGCTTGTGCAGATCTTCGAGCTTCAATGGTCCGCGCCCCTGCGCCGTGGCCTTAAATGACAAGCATCTTGGCACGCTTGCCTCTCACGGACCACCGCCCTGAGTGCGCACAGTGGCCCACGGTCGATTGCTGTGCCCGTGAGCACCGGCGACGACGTGAGGAGATAAGGAATCAATGACGACGCAAACCTTGAAGTTGCGCGCGGTGCTCGCAGTGACTGCGCTACTGCTGGCCGCCTGTGCCGGCGATTACAGCGGCGATGCCGCCACCGGCGGTGGCAACCCCAATCCGGACCGCGGCGGCAGCTTCAGCGATGACAAGGCGTTCTTCGCCGCGCGCGTGCAGCCCAGCCTGGCCTTCTGCCGTACCTGTCACGTGCCGGAAGGCGTGGCCAATACCGAAGATGGCAAGCGCTTCATGCTGGCCAAGGACCCTTCGCAGGATTACGCGCTGCTGTACGCGGCCTGGGACACGCTGGGCCGGGGTGTGAGCAGCAACCGCATCCTGCTGAAGGCCTCCAATACCGATCCGCAACCGCATTCCGCGGGTGGCCCGTGGCCGGAAGGCAGTGCGCCGTATAACCGCATGAAGATTCTGCTGGGCTGCTGGAACAGCCCGGAAGATTGCGCCGCGCTGCTGGCGGGTGCCGGCGGCGGCGTCATCGAGCAACAAGAGCCGTTACTGGGCAATCCCGGCAAGCATTACTTCGTCAATCAGCTGTGTGATGGTGCGTCGGACAGCCAGCCCATTGATTGGAACCAGGACCCGCGCCGGCTGCTGACCGTGGAAGGCGACCTGATCGACAGCGAGCAGTACGCGGTCCACTTCAACGATCCCTACGAGATCTGCCGCACCGAGACGCTGTTCGAGACGCAGGCGCGGCAGAACGCGCTGCGCGTGGCGCAGGGTCTGGAGCCGATCTATTCGGCGCGGCCCGATCCCGCCACCTGCGGCGAGTGGCGCGCGGCGGTGCAGCGCGGGCATGACTGGGTGGCGATGACGCCGGCCGACCAGCCGCTGCACGGCGATCAGGCCGGCGGCGACTCGGCGATGGCCTGGAACAGCCTGTGGCGGCTGTGGGGCATGTCGGAGCGCCCGGCCGACTACGACCTGCATCTGTTCGAGCGCTACGGCCACTCGCCGCCGCCGCCGCATATCCACAACCCGTATCCGGTGGTCGATCCGGCGAAGGGCATCGACGAGCGGCCGCAGCTCAGCGAGACCTTCGGCGGTAGCGGCCGGCTGCCGCTGGGCTGGGCACAGGGGCGCGATGCCGAGGGCCGCTACAACGGGCAGGTCAACCTCACCTGCTTCAGCTGCCATGCCGGCCAGATCGGCGAGGGTGAAGTCGCCAGCCGCGACGGCAACGGCAATGCGATGAGTTACGGCGCCAATCCCACCGGCACCTTCATGGGCCTGCCCAACACCAACACCGAGCTCGGCGTGCTCTACGTGGACCTGATCAACGCCGCGCAGTACGAGTTCGAGGGGCGGGACGGCCTGCCGCTGTCAATTCCGGCGATCGGCTACATCCCGCTGATCAACACCACGCGCGGCACCAATGCGGCCGACACCGAGATCGAGGCCATGGTGATCCGCCGCGACTTCGACACGTTGGAGAACGACGCCCGCCTGCTGACCTATCCGCTGCACGGCAACATGGGCGACCAGGACCCGCCGGCGTGGTGGTGGCTCAGCAACAAGACGCGTTATCTGTGGTTCGGCGGTCACTCCACCGATTCGTCGCGCGGCAACATGTATTTCGGCAGCGTCAACGATCTCACCGGCGAGCAGGTCAAGGCGCTGGAAGGCACCTACGAGGACGTGCACCAGTGGTCGCTGACGGTGGAGGCGCCGGATTACCCGGCCGGCTATTGCAGCGGCGCTAACGGCGAGCCGGCGGCGGGCGATCATCCGGGCTGCATCCGCCGCGCGCTGGCCGAGCAGGGCGCGATCCTGTTCCACGAGAAGGACCTGTGGGCGCAGGAAGTAAACGCCGATATCCCGCGCCCCAAGGGCAACGGCTCCTGCGCGAGCTGCCATGGCGCCTACTCGCCGCGCTACATCCACGACACGCGCTTCCTGCCGACGCCGGCGCTGGCCGGCACGGTCGGCTACACCGTGCCGATCGAGATCGTCGACACCGATCCCGCGCAGGCCGAAGGCTGGGCTGCGGAAATCCGCGAGCATGTGTCGACGTTCTGGTGGTCGTACCCCGACGCCGTCGAGGGCTACCGGCTGCCGGAGGAGAAGGACCGGCTGACCGAAACACTCGACGACTACACCTTCAGCGGCGTGTCTGGCAGCGACTTCGCCGATCACCTGACGCGACTGCTGGGCCACAGCGGCAACCTGGAACTGCTGCAGGACGCGGCCGGCGGCGTGCTCGACGGCACGATCGGCCAGATCCCGAACCTTGGCATGGGCGAGGCGATGGGCCGCGTCAAGGGTGCCTGCAGCTTCGAGGAGAAGACCGTCGGTTACGTGACACCGCCGCTGCACGGGGTCTGGGCCAGCGCGCCGTATTTCCACAACGGCTCGGTGCCGGACGTGTGGGCGGTGCTTGATCCCGACAAGCGGCCCAAGGCCTGGCGCCGTCAGCGCACGACGACGCCGGTGCACTTCAACGCCTTCGAGACCCGCATCGACGGACCGTCCGGCGGCTACGACTGGGATCAGCTCGGCTGGAAGTACGACCTGATGGATTGCGGCGATGGCGGACAGGGCATTCCGTACTACACCTGCCAGCCGGCGCAGGACCTGCCGCCGGAAATCCAGTGGGGCGCCGATCTGCTGCTGGGCGGCCTGCTGTGGCCCACCTGGGTGGTGCCGCCGCCGGTCGGCGATCAGGGCCTTGCGGACCGCATGGTGTTCAACACGTCGATGTACTCGAAGAAGAACCGCGGCCACGCGTGGACGCGCGGGCTTACCGATCCCGAGCGCAGGGCGCTGGTCGAGTACCTGAAGACGCTGTGAGCGGTTTAGCAAAACCGAGCACGGCACCCACCGGCAGCGGTGAGGTGCCGTGCCTTACCGGTGCCGCGGTCTGCGAGAACCCGAGTAGCGCGCGGGGGCCTCACCTCTCTAGGATGCAGGCATGAGCAAAGCGTGGGTTTCGGGCGTGCTGTTGTGTCTGCTTACGGCTGCTGCGCCGGCAGCAGCGCCCATGGCGGTGCCAGCCGGGGTGCAGGTAGCGCCACCGGTATGGGCGCCGCAGGCGGATGGCACGCCCACGGGCTTGCGCGATCTGCGCGGCCAGGTGGTGCTGGTGGACTTCTGGGCCTCATGGTGCGCGCCCTGTCTGCAATCGCTGCCGCAGCTGGAGCAGTGGTATCAGACGCTGCGCGCGCGCGGCTTCACCGTGCTGGCCGTCAACGTGGACACGGATCGCGCCAAGGCGTTAGCGTTCCTCAAGCGCAAGCCTGTGACCTTCCCGGTGGTCTATGACCCCGAAGGCTGGTGGCCTGAGCAGTACGGCGTGGGCGGCATGCCCGCGAGCTATGTAGTGGATGGGCAAGGCAAGCTGCGCGCCGTGCACAGCGGTTACAACGAAAAGGATTTGCCGCGCATTCGACAAGAGATCGAAGCGCTGCTCAGCGAACGGGGAAATGCGCAATGAAACAACTGATCACCGCGTCGGGCATGTTGCTGCTGTTGGCGCTCACTGGCTGCGTGCCGGTCAAAGCCTGGGAGCGGGGCGACCTCGCGCGCCCGGAAATGGCCTTTGAGCCAGACCCGATGCTGGCCGGGTATCGCCGCCACGTGGAGTTCAGCAAGGAAGCCGCCAGCGGTGGCCCGGTGCTCTCCGGCGGCGGTTGCGGCTGCAACTAAGAGCGGCTGAGTCGTAGCGGCGCAGGCAGCACAAAATTAGATGGGGAGCGATACCGGTGAAGCCTACAAGAATGAACAAGACCACCGCGCTGCAGGCACTGACCAGTGCGGCGCTGGCGATTCCCGGCCTCGCGGCCGCCGAAGTCCAGACCGAGTATCTGTACGCGCACTATCAGGAAGCGGATCTGCCGGCGAGCAAGGGCGTCGGCCAGTCCTCCGAGCGTTATGAAATCAACTCGCACCGCTTCCGTCTGACTTCGCCACTCGGTGAGGCGACGGCAGCGTTGAACCTCACGCTGGAATCCATGAGTGGCGCTTCACCCTGGTACATCATGCCGGATGCCAACGGCAAGCTGACTCAGATCATGAGTGGCGCCAGCATTTCCGAAGAGCGCGCGGATGTGGAGGCCACGCTGGCCTATCCCGTCGGTGATGTGCAGGTCGCGGTGAGCCTGGGCTACTCCAAGGAAGATGATTACGAGGCGGTCAACGGCGGTGCGGAGTTTGAGCACACGCCGGAAGGTCAGGCCTACAGCTTCAGCGGCGGCATCGGCTACTCCTATGACCGTCTGGAACCGACGGTGGGACGCAGCAGCCTCGACGTGATCCGCAAGGCCGACCGCGACAGCCTGAATGTTTACGGCGGCGTGTCGTTCATACTCGGGCCGCAAACCGTGCTGCAGACCAGCCTCGGGTATGCCCTGGGCGACGGCTACCTCAGTGATCCCTACAAGCGGGCCTACATTCAAAGCCAGACGGACCATATCCCCGACAATCGCCCCGGCGAACGCAGCTCATGGACCGCCAGCGCGCGCCTGCGGCACTACGTGGCGCCCCTAGGCGCAGCGCTGCACGCGGACTACCGCTATTACGATGATGAGTGGGAAGTCACCGCGCACACACTGGACATCGCGTGGCATCAGACCTTTGCCGATACCTGGCGGCTGACGCCCTCGCTGCGCTACTACTCACAGAGTCAGGCGTACTTCTATGCGCCGTTCTACCAGAACGTGCGCGCGGATGGCCTCGCGTCCAGCGACTACCGGCTCTCGCCGTACGGCGCGCTTTCGCTGCGCCTGGATCTACGCAAGGCGATCGGCGCCTGGGAACTGGGCGGCGGCATCGAGCGCTACGAAGCCAGCGCGGATTACGCGCTGGAGTCGGTGAAGGTGGAGAACCCGGGTCTGGTGGAATACCTGGCCCTGAGCTTCAAGCTTGCCTACCGCTTCTGACGATGGACGCATCCTCGCCCGCTAGCCGCGTCGCGCGGCGTGGACGAGGGGCGGCTTAAGTAGCGCGGCATGCGATGAACTTACTTCAGCACCGCTTTCATGCCATGGGCGGGCCCTGCAGCTTGCAGTTTTACGCTGCCGATGCAACGCAGGCGCAGCGCGCAGCTGAGGCGGCGCAAGCCGAAGTGCTGCGCATAGAGGCCAAGTACTCGCGCTATCGAGACGACAGCGTGCTGTCGCTGATCAATGCCAGCGCCGGTCGCAGGGATGCGGTGACGGTGGACGCCGAAACCGCGGCCTTGCTCAACTATGCCGATGCGGCGTATGCGCAGAGCGAGGGTCTGTTCGACATCAGCTCCGGCGTGCTGCGCCGGGCCTGGGACTTCAAGGCGCAACGCGTCCCTGAACAGCGCGAACTGGACGCGCTGCTGCCACTGGTTGGCTGGAAAAAGCTGGAATGGCATGCGCCGCTGATTCGCTTGCCACTCGCCGGCATGCAGATCGATTTCGGCGGCTTCGGCAAGGAATACGCAGCGGACCGTGCCGCCGGCGTACTTGCCGCGATGGGTATTGCCCACGGACTGGTTGAGCTCGGCGGCGATGTGCGCGTACTCGGCCCGCATCCAGACGGTGCACCGTGGCTGATCGGTATTCGTCATCCGCGCGCGCCCGAATCAGCAATCGCCACCGTGCCGCTGACGCATGGTGCCATTGCCAGCAGCGGCGACTACGAGCGCTATTTTGAAAAGGACGGCCGCCGCTACAGCCACGTGCTGGACCCCCGCACGGGCTGGCCGGTGCAAGGCTTGGCCAGCGTCAGTGTGCTGGCGCAGCAGTGCTTGATTGCCGGCACCGGCACCACCATCGCCATGCTGCGCGGCGTGACGGCTGGCGTTGAATGGTTGCAGCAACTGGGCCTGCCGTAGCTGTGTGTGGATGCGTCGCTGCAGATCAGCGGAACCCTGGACGTGCAGTAGCTGCCAGCCGGGCACAGTGTGTCGAAGTCGGAGCGGCTGCTTCGTCGTAGGGGTAGGCTCGCATCCGCGCGCGCCCCTACCCGGAGACCGCACATGAATCTGCAGAACGCGCACACCATCAGCCCCTGTCTGTGGTTCGATGATCAGGCCGAAGCGGCGGCGACGCTTTACACCTCGGTGTTTCCGAACTCCCGCATTGCGGCGGTGTCGCACTACGGCGAGGCTGGCCAGGACCACCACCGCCGGCCGGTGGGCTCGGTGATGACGGTGGCGTTTGAACTCGATGGCCAACCGTTTACCGCGCTCAATGGGGGGCCGCTGTTCAGACTCACGGAGGCCGTATCGTTCCAGGTGAGCTGCGACAATCAGGCCGAGGTGGATCACTACTGGCATGCGCTTTCTGAGGGTGGTGATCCCCAGGCGCAGCAGTGCGGCTGGCTCAAGGACCGCTACGGTCTGTCGTGGCAGATCGTGCCCAAGCTGGTCATTGAACTGTTGCTCGATCCGGACGCCGGCAAGGCACAGCGGGTCATGGCCGCGATCATGCAAATGAAGAAGTTTGATATCGCGCAGTTGAAGGCGGCGGCCGTCTAGGTCTCCAGCAGGTGTGCACCGGGGCCGTCCTCGGCCAGTTGATCCAGCGGATTGCGCAGACGGCAGGCCTGTATCGAAAGGCAGCCGCAGCCGATGCAGTCGTCAAGCAGGTCCCGCAACTGTTGCAGCTGGTGAATGCGGGCATCCAGAGCCGTCTTCCACTTGCGCGACAGGCGCGCCCAATCGGCGGCGGTGGGGGCGCGGCCATCCGGCAGGGTTTGCAGGGCCGCGTTTATTTCCGCCAGCGGCACACCCACGCGTTGCGCCACCTTGATCACCGAGACGCGGCGCAACACATCACGTGGATAGCGGCGCTGATTGCCGCTGTTGCGTTCGCTGTGGATCAAGCCCTTGGCCTCGTAGAAGTGCAGCGCGGAGACAGAAACCCCGCTGCGTTCCGCGACTTCGCCCACGCTCAGCGGGCGTGCATGTTCTTCCGGGCGGATTCTTCTCATGGCACCCCTTGACCTCAACATTACTTGAGGTTTTACAGTGACCGCCACTGCTCCGCAATCATTCAAACGCCACGATGCCCGCCATGCAGCTTGCAAGCCCCCCTCCGACCCGGCGCTCCACGGATGTTGATTTGGTCGCCTACTTTGCGCGTATCGGCTACGGCGGTACGCGTCAGCCTACGCTCGCCACCCTGTGCGCCCTGATCGAACTGCACCTGGCGGCCATTCCGTTCGAAGCCATTGATGTTCAACTCGGCCGTGGCATCGATCTTTCGCCAGCGGCAGTCGATGCCAAGCTGATCCATGCGCGGCGGGGTGGCTACTGCTTCGAGCACAACAGCCTGCTGTGCCGGGTGCTGAAGGCCTTGGGTTTCGAGGTAGCGCGCCTGCTGGCGCGTGTGCGCTGGATGCAGCCAGCCGACGCGCCGCCGACCCCGCGCACACACATGATTCTCAAGGTGCGGGTGGATGAGGTCGATTGGCTGGTTGATGTCGGCTTCGGCAGCTGTGTGCCGACCTCTCCCTTGAACCTGCACAGCCACGCGGTGCAGCGCACCGCGCACGAAAGCTACCGCTTGCGTCCGGGGCCACACGGCCGTCGCCTGGAGGCCTTGCTCGACGGCGCGTGGTCTCCGGTTTACGACTTCACCGAGGAGCCGCAGGAAGATGCCGACTACGTGCAGAGCAACTGGTACACGTCCACCTACCCACAGTCACATTTCCGCCACACGCTGATTGCGGCGCTCACGACACCCGATGCGCGCTACACGCTGCGCGATGCCCGCCTGTCGGTTCGCACCACGGATGGCACGCTGACTCGTACCGAACTGGACGCTGACGGCATCGAGCAGGTGCTGGCCGAGACCTTTGGCCTGACCGTGGAGAAGAGCTGGCGCCCGCTGCTGGAGCATGCGGCCGAGCGGCAGCTGCCAGGGGCTTAAGCGGCAAATTTGCCAAGTCGGGCGCTGGGCCAGCGCCCCAACGTAGCCAAACCGTGGCTTCAGCGGCCCCGCGCGCTGCTCGGATGTGCCTATGATGCGTGCAGAGGACACATATAGCACATGCGCCGCGCCGATCCGCCCAAGAACGCAACCCAGCACGCCGAGACGCTGCCGGCGACCTGGGGCATGGCGCGAAGCACAGATCGGTCCGCGTTGAACCAGTACCTGAGCAGCATCCGCCTATCCCTGATCGACAACATCTGGAAGGGCGCGTTCCTGATCTCGCTGGTCGGCGCGCCTGCCTCGGCCATGCGCAGCGTGAGTACCGGGTGGATGCCGCTTTACAGCGCGCACCTAGGCCTGGCGGCGTTGGTCTGCTGTCTTTACCTTGCGCGACGCCATGTCTCTGAAAAGCTAAAGACCGTGGCCATCATGGCGCTGTTCTGGGCAGTGGGCTTGTCTGGATTGTTCACGTTGGGGCTGATGGGCTCTGGCGCCACCTGGCTGGCTGTCAGCGCGCTGTTGATGGCCACGCTGTACTCGGTACGCGCCGGCATGATCACGATCGGGGTTGCATTGGTCGCCGTAGCCGTTGCCGCTGCGGCCTTCACCGAAGGCGTGCTGTCCGTGCCGTTTGAGGCAGCGGCCTATGTGAGTAGCCCGGCTTCATGGATAAGCCTGGTCGTCACCACGGCATTGCTGCCG
>JBFJJW010000125.1:0-9654 GCA_041612095.1 Solimonas sp.
CTGAAGATGAGCGGTTCGGTAATCCGGACGAATGCCTGGGCAAACGCACTACGTGAATCGTGCATCAACACTCCCCACCGCGATTCAGCTCCTTATGGATACCCGGCCCGCCCGCCTATGGCGGCCCGATATCGACGTCCCGCCTCGGAACGCCAGCTCATTTATGGTTGTGAACGACTGTTCGCTGCCACGGGCATGGCACGCCGGAACCCCCCGCTCGATGCGCCCGCAGCCGATAGGGCAGCGGGTGCCTGGAACCAGCGCGTTCCTTACATGCACGTGACAACGGCCGGTGGCGCCAACGGCCTTACCGTTCAGCGCCCAACCGGACCGACGGCAAAACGATAGGCCCAGGGTTGGAGTAGCGCCCCTAACTTTGGGTAAGGGTTTTGCCTCAGTTGGCCCTGCGTACGGCCCAACGTCGAACGATGCTGAGCGCCGGTCGGGAAAACCCTGTCCTTCAATCGCATCGGCGCGTCGCACCGAGCGCCGCCGGCGCTGTACCAACGCGGCGCCCACACCGTTATTCTTCGCGGCCTGAATCCAAGAGCGCGGCAAATGAGCTTTGATGTCATCGTCATCGGTGGCGGGGCCGCCGGCCTGATGTGCGCGCTCACCGCCGCGCAGCGCGGCCGTCGTGTGCTGCTGCTGGAACACGCCAACCGCGTAGGCAAGAAGATCCTGATGTCGGGCGGCGGCCGCTGCAACTTCACCAACCTGCACACCACACCCGCCCACTTCCTCTCCAACAATCCGCATTACTGCAAGTCGGCACTGGCGCGGTACCGGCCCGAGCACTTCATCGCCATGGTTGAGCGCCACGGCATCGCCTATCACGAAAAGGAGCTGGGCCAGCT
Organism: Solimonas sp.; assembly: GCA_041612095.1. Lineage (GTDB taxonomy): Bacteria > Pseudomonadota > Gammaproteobacteria > Nevskiales > Nevskiaceae > Solimonas. The sequence continues at coordinate 858 of JBFJJW010000125.1, forward strand.
GTTCTGTGACGACTCCTCCAAGCAGATCGTGGCCATGCTGCTGGCGGAATGCGCCGACGCCGGCGCCCGCATCGAGGTGAACTGCCCGGTGAATGCGATCCAGAAGGTCGACGGCGCGTATCGCATTGACTGCGGACTCGGGGTGCTGGATACGGCAAAGCTGGTGATCGCAACCGGCGGACTTTCGATTCCCAGCATGGGTGCCAGCGGCTTCGGCTATGCAGTGGCTCGCCAGTTCGACCACCCGCTGCAGCCGACTCGGGCCGGCCTGGTACCGCTGACTTTGAGTGGCAGCCATCAGGATCACTATGCCGATCTCAGCGGTCTCGCCTTGCCCGTGATCAGCCGCTGCAACGGCGCGGAGTTCCGCAATGCGATGCTGATCACGCATCGCGGACTCAGCGGCCCGGCGATACTGCAGATATCGTCCTACTGGCAGCCGGGCGACGAGCTGCGCCTGGACCTGCTGCCGGAGCAGGACGCCCATGCCTCGCTGTGCGCGGCGCAGGAACAACGCCCCGCTACCGAACTGAAAACCGTGCTGGGCGAGTGGCTACCCAAGCGTTTTGCCCAGCGGCTCTGCGAATTGGGGTTCGAGAACCGGGCGCTGCGCCATATCCGCAAGCAGACACTGCGCGAGATGGCCGACCGCCTGCACAACTGGCCGATCGTTGCCAGCGGCACCGAGGGCTATCGGACTGCGGAGGTCACGCTCGGCGGCGTCGACACCGACAGCCTGTCCTCGAGCACGATGGAATCGCGTCTGCACCCCGGCTTGTACTTCGTCGGCGAAGTGGTGGACGTCACCGGCCACCTCGGCGGCTACAACTTCCAGTGGGCCTGGGCGTCCGGCCACGCCGCCGGGCTAGCGGTCTGAGACTGCGCCGGCCTCGGTGCGGTACCACGGCACCTCCGGAGTACCCAAGGCCTTGAACTCGGCTTTGCGCTGCGCCCAGATCCGCTGGTAGCGATAGAACGGCACGCTCGGAAACAGGTGATGGACGATGTGGTAGTTCTGATACAGGAACAGCCACTTCATCCACGGCTCGCCGCCCCGGCGCGCGTTGGTTGCCGCGTACGGGTTATGTGACTGCAGCACGTCATGTGGATGGTGCGGCAGATAGTTGAAGGCGAATGCCAGCCACAGAATCGCCAGTCGCGATGGAACCAGCCAGTACAGCGTGGCTTCCATGCCATAGCCCGCGAACCAGCAACCGATATAGCCCACGAACAGGCTGCCGGTGACGGCAACGATCTGCACGCGATCCTTGACCGGCAACTGCGACCACTGTCCGAGCACGATGACGATGTAGCGGATGTCCGCCGTGGCCCATTGCAGCGGCAGCCGCCAGGCCGCGCCCTTGCCGCTCCACATGTCCGGGTCCCGGTCCGTTTCGTTGGTGTGGCGGTGGTGGGCAAAGTGCACGTAACGAAACGCTGCGCAGGTGCCGATGGCCCCAAGGAACACGCCGGCGCAGGTGGCCATCAGATCGTTGAGGTGCGGATACCCGCGCAATAGCGAGCGGTGCACTCCCTCATGCAGCACCGTGAACTGCATGAACGAGGCGGCGGTCTGCAGCGCTATCGCCAGCAGCGGTGGAATCAGGCCCTGCAGTACCGCCCATAGCGCACCGCCCCAGATCGCCAACGCCAGCACGAACAGTCCGACGCTGCCCACGGCGACCGCCGGTGTCTGATACAGCGCATCCTTGGGAATGCGTGGACGGCTTGCGGCGGCGACGGTCGACATGAGGCCTCTATTAAACGATCGGTCAATGATGGGCCGGCAGTGTCGCGTGCCCAGGCCGCGGCCGTCAAGAATCCGTGTGCGTCGGCTTATTCCTACAGGCTGAGCGGCGCCGGTTCCGGCAACGATTCTCGATCGGGGGCAACGAAGCGACGCCGCGCCTCCAGGCTCTGCAGGCAGTCCGGCGTGTAGTGACGGGCCAGCACGGCGCGCGCGTCCGTCACCAGGTCCTGCTGCGTCTCCAGAAATCGCACCCAGGTCATCTGCCCCGCCCCGCGCGCGTCCAGTATCTGCATCAGCGCCGTTGTCACCGTGGCGTGATACGCCCCGGGAATATCATGGGCGGCGATGCGCAGATGAATCGCGGCGCTCGCGTACGCCAGCGCGGTCGGCATGGCGTGCCGTCGCAGGCAGATCCAGGCCAGCCGCAGGTGCGCCAGGTGGTCGAACGGCTGTGGTGCCAACGGCAATCCACTGAGGATGACCTGCAGTTCTTCTTCGCCAAGGCCGGTGTCGTTCATCCGCGAATGCTGCCACAGGATGCCGGCACCCCCCAATTCGGCTAGCCGATGGCGCGCGTCGATGGCCCTTCGAGACGAAACCGGTCCAGCAGCTGCGGCAGGCTGCGGATGAACTGCTCCACGCCCTCGCGCGGCGAGGAGCTGCCGCTCAGCTGCTGGCTGACATACCGCTTGACCTCGCCCACGTCTTGCGCCGTCAGCGCGTAAGCCTCGCCCAGTCTCAGAAAGCCCATGCTCCAGGCACCGAACAGGCGGCGCTCGATGGGTTCGTCCAGAAGGTAACGAAAGTCGGTATGCCGCGGATCGCGCTCGATCGCGCGCAGCAGCGTGGTCAGCGCTTGCGGCGCACCCTCCAGTATCTGCACGAAGTGATCGCCGGTCTGTACCAGTACCCCCGTGATGTTGTTCAGGGTGTTGCTGGACGCAAATCGGGCGCACAGGCCCAGCAGCTCATTGCCGCGGTAGCAGCGACGGCTGCGCGACAGGTAGATCACGCGCCGCAGCGCCGAACCCTGATCCCGCTCGCTGGCCATCAGAACAGCTCGACCGCCCCTTCCTGCATGGAGACCTGAGCCACCGGCCGGTGGGGTGCCTCGCGCCAGTTCGCGGCAGCAGCGGGCTTGGCGACCGGATCCTCGGTCGCCCGCTCCGGCTTCTTCGGGCGTTCCTGCTGCGGGTCAAGCACCGAAGCCTCGGCATTGATGGCCTCGATTCTTTGCGCGTGGCGCTGGGCGGTCGCCAGGGCCTGGGTCGAGATGTCCTCGAACTGCAGGCAGCGCACCGCCTTGCCGACCGCGCCATGTATCTGTTCGCGCGCGTTGGAGACTTCCTGGATGCCGGTACTCAAGCCCCGGTTGATCTCCTCGATCTGCGCCAGCAGGCGAGTCGTCTCGCCGCGGGCGTCCTCGCTGAGACTCAGATCACGCGAGGCCATGGTGCCGACGGTATCGCGCACCGAGGCCACGGCCTCCTTCGAGTTGGAGACGAGCTTGCGGATCTGCTCGTTGAAGCTCGTGGAACGCTCGGAAAGATTGCGCACTTCTTCGGCCACCACCGCAAAGCCGCGCCCGGCTTCGCCGGCACGCGCCGCTTCAATCGCAGCATTGAGCGCCAGCAGGTTGGTCTGGTCGGCGATCGTCTTGACGTCACCGAGCAGCTCGAAGATTGCATCGAGGTGCCGCACCATCGCGTCAATCTGCTGCACCGTGGCCAGACTCTGGCGGCTGACCTGGGCCAGCGAATCGACCAGGCTGTTCATCAACGCCGCGGCCGCCTCGGCAAACCGCCGGACATTGACACCATCCCCGGCCTCGCCGTTGCGCGCGAGGATGCGCGCCATCGCGGTCTCCTGCGTTTTGGACTGTCTGTTCATTTCCTCGAAGGCTGCGCCCAGCTGCCGCACGGCGTCGGCAATCAGCGTTCGCACCCGCGCCACTTCCTGATGCACCCCGACCGCTTCGGCCGCCAGTCCGTTGCGCAGCTCGCCCAGAGATTCGTGCTGTCTCAACGCCAGCGCTTGTCGGCGCTGATTGTCGCTGCGCAAGGCCAGCAGTTCACGCTGCTGGGTAAACATGAACCATGCCAGCGCGGCCAGCACGACCCCACCCGTGACCCAATGCACGACGGCCGCCGCGCCGGCGAGGATGGCCCCCAGATGCAGCGTCATGGCCACGACGGGTACCAGCAGGGGTTTCCAGGTCTGTTCGGGCACGGCTAGCTCCAGATCTACAAGGGGTCTCTGTATCCGGTATCGGCTGACACCGACACGACTTGAGTGCTGTCCATCACGCGGTCCATGCCAGCAGCTGCGCGGCGATACGCTCCAGCGGCAGCACCTGCTCCACTGCCGACAGTTTCACCGCAGCGCCCGGCATACCCCAGACCACGCTGGTCGCCTCGTCCTGCGCGGCCGTATGTGCGCCCGCGCCCCGCAGCTCCAGCAAGCCTCGCGCTCCGTCCTCACCCATGCCGGTCAGGATCGCAGCCACGGCGTTGGCGCCGACGTTCTGTGCAACGGAGCGGAACAGCACATCGACACTGGGCCGATGCCGGTTCTCCGGCGCATCGTCACCGAGGCGGCACAGGTAGCGCGCGCCGCTGCGTTCGACGCGCAGGTGACGATCGCCCCGCGCGATGTAGGCATGGCCAGGTACGATCTGCTGGCCGTCTTCTGCCTCGCAGACCGACATCGCCGAACAGCGGTTCATGCGCGCCGCAAACGGCGCCGAGAACATCGCCGGGATATGCTGGGTTATGACAATCGCGGGCGCGTCGGGCGGCATCTGCTCCAGCACTGCCTTGATGGCCTCGGTCCCGCCAGTGGAAGCACCGATGGCAATGATGCGATCGGTGGTCTTCAAGGTGCGACGCGGCGCCGAAGCCAGGACCGGGCGTGGCGTCGCCGGCATGGCGGCCTGCGGCCGCGACCTCGCCACCGCCCTGAGCTTTTCGCACAGCACCTGCGCATAGTCGCGAAGGCCGCTCACCACATCGAGCTTGGGCTTGGTGACAAAGTCGACAGCGCCCATTTCCAGCGCCTGCAGGGTGACCTCGGCGCCCCGTTCGGTCAGCGTCGACACCATCAGCACCGGCATCGGATGCAGACGCATCAGGTTCTCAAGAAACGTCAGGCCGTCCATGCGCGGCATTTCGACATCCAGGGTCAGCACGTCGGGCTTCAGCTGCTTGATCTTCTCGCGCGCGATCAGCGGATCAGCCGCGACGCCGACGACCTCGAACTCCGGGTCGGCGGACAGGATCTCCGTCAGCAGGCTGCGAATCAGCGCCGAGTCATCAACGATCAGCACACGGGTTCGTCTCATCAGAACAACTCCACTTCACCGGAAGGTTGCTCACGCTGCAACGAGCGTCCGTAGGCCGACTCCACGGCAAGATCGGCGACGGTGGCCGCTATCGGCAGATGCTTGAGGAGCAGGCGCCCGCTGCGGGGAAAGTAGCCCAGCTTGCGTGCGTCATTGCCACCCAGGTCCTGAGACAGCACTGGTATGCCCTCCTGTTCCAGATAGCGCAGCGCAAACTCGGCATTGCGCGCGCCGACGTTGGCCACGGTCATGCCACGGATGACGTTGCCGCCGCCAAAGACCTTGGCTTCCAGGTGCCCGCGGCGCGCACCCAGCTTGAGCAGCTCGTTGATCAGCACCTCCATCGCATAGGCTCCATAGCGCGCCGACGTGCTGTTGGCTGCCTCAGCCTCCGGCAGCATGAAGTGATTGATTCCGCCCACGCCGGCCTGCGGGTCGCGCAGACAGGCGGAGACGCAGGAACCGAGCAGAGTCACCAACACCAGATCCTCGCTGGTCGCGTGGAACTCGCCCGGCAGCACCTTGATGGCCTCACGCCCCAGGTCGCGGTCCTGGTAGCGACGACCGCTGAGGCCGGCGTATACCTCGGCGCCAACCCAGGCGCCTGTGGCCAGCGTCGGCGCGGATGCGCTCACGCGGTCGCCGCCGCCAGCGGACGCCGGTATGCAGTGCGCCCGCAGGGCTTGAGCAGGTCACCCAGATTGGAAAAGCTCTCCGAATGCCCGGTGAACAGCAGCCCTCCGGGCACCAGCAATGCCGCCAGCCTGCGAATCAGGTCATGCTGCGTGGGCTTGTCAAAATAGATCATCACATTGCGACAGAAGATCACGTCATAGCGACCCTGCAAGTCCCAGGCTGTATGCAGCAGGTTGAGCTGCCGCCATTCGATCGTCGCGCCAAGCTCGGCAAGCACACGGCAATAGCCCTCGTTGTCGCCAACACCGCGCCGGAAGTAGCGGCGCAACAGTTCCGGCCGCAGCTTCTCCACCCGCTCCATCGGGTACACGCCACGCGCCGCCGTCGACAGCACCTGCGTATCGATATCCGTCGCCAGTATCTCCAGCGGCGGCGGCACGCGCCCGTAGGCCTCCGCCGCAGCGATGGCGATGGAATATGGCTCCTCGCCGGTCGAGGCCGCCGCGCACCAGATTCTGGGCCGGTGATGCAACGGCAAGCCCCGCAGATAGGTCTGCAATTGCTCGAAGTGATGCGACTCGCGAAAGAAGCTGGTGAGGTTGGTCGTCAGCGCATTGGTGAAGCGCTCCCACTCACCGGAATCAGCATCGGCCTCCAGCGCTCCAAGATAGTCGGTGAATCGGGCGTAGCCGGTCGCACGCAAGCGCCGCCCAAGCCGGTTGTAGACCAGGTCTTCCTTGCCGGCCACCAGCGCGATGCCTGCCCGGGCATAGATCAGTCGGCGAACGCGCTCGAAGTCGGCCGTCGTGAACTGAAACTCGCGCTCGCCACCCCGCCCCTCAGCCACGACCCCGCACCCGCCGACGGCGAATGCGCGGTGGGGCCGTGGGCTGCGCCGGCGCCACGGGCATGGCTTGCGACAACTCTGCGAGCCCCAACCCCCAGGCGGCAAAGAACCTGAGCCACGCCGGCGGGACCAGCGCCACCGGTAGCGCCGTCATGTTCAGAACTCCGTCCACTGGTCACCGCCGGCAGCGGCTGGCTTGCCGCCGTTGGCGCGAGGCGCCGCCGGTGCGGCAGGCCGGGCTGCGGGCCTTGCCGCCGGCCGCGCGGCAGGCGCCGAGGGTCTGCCCTGGCGAACGGGGGCCGCCGACGCGACCGGAGATGCCAACTCGTCAATCCGGAACAGCGACACCGACTGGGTAAGTCCGTTGGCCTGCTCCTCCAGAGAACGTGCCGCAGCGGAGGCTTCCTCGACCAGCGCGGCGTTCTGCTGCGTGACCTCATCCATCGAGGTGATGGCCTTGTTCACCTGCTCGATACCTGCGCTCTGCTCCTGCGACGCCGCGCTGATCTCCGCCATGATGTCGGTGACGCGCTTGACGCTGGTCACGATCTCTTCCATCGTCTTGCCCGCCTGCTCGACCAGCTTGGAGCCATTGCCGACCTTCTCCACCGAGTCGCCGATCAGGCCCTTGATCTCCTTGGCTGCGGCCGCGCTGCGCTGTGCGAGGCTGCGCACCTCGGCGGCGACTACCGCAAAGCCCCGACCCTGCTCGCCGGCTCTGGCGGCCTCGACCGCCGCATTCAAGGCCAGGATGTTGGTCTGGAAGGCGATGCCGTCGATGACGCTGATGATATCCACGATCTTCTTCGACGACTCGTTGATCGCCGACATCGTCGTCACCACCTCGGACACCACCTGCCCGCCCTTGCGCGCGACATCGGAGGCCCCGACCGCCAGCTGATTGGCCTGCTTGGCGTTCTCCGCGTTCTGCTTCACGGTCGAGGTCAGTTCTTCCATGCTGGACGCGGTCTCTTCCAGACTCGCGGCCTGCTGCTCGGTGCGCGCAGAGAGGTCGGAGTTTCCGGAACTGATCTCGCGCGACGCCGTGCCGATGGTATCGGTCGCCTGCTTGATCTGGCCGACAATGCCGGACAGCTGCTCACAGGTCGTGTTGGCGTCATCCTTCAGCTTGCCGAACGTGCCCTTGAAGTCGCCGTCCACACGCTGCGTCATGTCACCCTGGGACATGGCCGCCAGCACGCGGGCGATCTCGTTGAGTCCGACCTCACTGGTCTGCAGCAACTGGTTCATGTTGTTCGCAAGCTGCGCGAAGAAGCCATCCTTGCCCTCGAGCTTGATGCGCTGACGGAAGTCCCCATCCGCCGCTGCACGCACGATGCTGGCGACTTCAGCCTCGACCGCCACTTCATCCGTGCGGTTGCGCCACTCGACCACGGTGCCCAGGCGCTCGTTCTTGGCGTTGACGATCGGGCTGGCGATCAGGCCAAACGTGAGACTGCCAACCTTGATCTCGGTACGGTAGGTGCTGCGCAGATTCGACAGCAGCTGGGACTGGTGCTGCGGGTTCTTGTGGAACACGTCGATGCTAGCGCCCATCAGGCGGCGTGCATCGAACTGCGGCAAGGCCTTGCGCAACTCGCTCTCGGCCTTGTTCAGCATCTCGCCGACCGCACCGTTCATGTAGATGATCTCGCGCTCGTTATTGGCAATCATCACGTTGCCGGACACGTTGTCGAGCGCGTTCTTGATACGCAGGTTCTCGTCGGCAACGCGGCGCTCGGCCTCCTGCCGCTCGGCATCGCGCTTGGCCGCTTCCAGATCCGCGGTCATGTCCTTCCACTCGACGACGTAGCCCAGGCGCTCGCCCTGCTCGCCGTTGATCGGATTCAGGATCAGCGAGAAGGTACGGCCGCCGATCGCCAGTTTGGCGGTGTGCGTGCTGGTCATCTTCGCCAGCAGATTGCGCTGATACGCGGGATTCTTGTGGAACAGATCGATGTTGGTTCCAACCACGCTGGCCGCACTGAACGCGGGCACGTCCTTGCGGATGTCGCTTTCAGCGGTCGCCAGCATGCCCTTGATGGACTCGTTGACGTAGACCACGTTGAGGTCGGCATCGGCCACCATGACATTGGTCTGCACCGCGTCGAGGCCCTGCTTGATGCGCGCCGTCTCGGCGGCCTGCCTGCGCTCACGCTCCTGCGCCAGCAGGTCCTGGGTCATGTCCTTCCACTCGACGACGTAGCCGAGGCGCTCACCCTGC
>JBFJJW010000126.1:0-9601 GCA_041612095.1 Solimonas sp.
CCCGGAAGGATTCGAACCTCCGACCCCTTAGTTCGTAGCCAAGTGCTCTATCCAGCTGAGCTACGGGCGCCCCGCTCCTGAGCCTAAACCCAAGAGGGGCGGGATTTTAGCGGGCCGGGGTAACGAAGGCAAAGAAAAGATTCAGGCGGCCTCATTGACGGAGGGATCGTCGGCTTCTGCCTGGATGCGATCGTGGACCTCCTCGCGGTGAACGGCGACCTCGCGCGGCGCCTGAACGCCGAGTCGCACCTGACCGCCCTTCACCCCCAATACGGTTACGGTGACGGCATCACCGATGGTGACGGTCTCACCGACCTTCCTGGTCAAAATCAACATGCGCTGTCCTCCATGAAGCGGGAGCTCCAGTCTCCCCTCGGGACACGCCGTGTTGAATCCTGTGCGATGACCTACTGGCCTGTGGATATGTCGCGGGCTCAGACGACTGCGCTGCCTTCCTCAAGGCCGAACGCCTTGTGCAGCGTGCGCACCGCCAGCTCCAGGTACATCTCCTCGATCACCACCGAAATCTTGATCTCAGAGGTCGAGATCATGCGGATATTGATGCCGGCGGCAGCCAGCGCCTTGAACATCTTGGACGCAATACCGGCGTGCGAGCGCATGCCGACGCCGACCAGGGACACCTTGACGATGTCGGTCGCGCCGATCACGCCCTTGGCGCCGAGTTCCGCTGCAAGCTTGCGGCTGACATCCTGCGCGCGCTCGTAATCGTTGCGGTGAACGGTGAACGTGAAGTCGGTGGTGCCATCGGCGCCCACGTTCTGCACGATCATGTCGATCTCGATATTGGCCTCGCCTACCGGGCCGAGAATCGCGGCCGCGATACCCGGACGGTCCGGCACGCCGGCTACCGTGAGTTGTGCCTCGTCGCGGTTGAACGCGATGCCAGAGATAAGCGGATCTTCCATGCCAGTGTCCTCAAGCGTAATCAGGGTGCCGGGCCCGTCCACGAAGGTGGAGAGCACACGCAGCGGGACTTTGTACTTGCCCGCGAATTCAACAGCGCGGATCTGCAGGACCTTGGAGCCCAGGCTCGCCAGTTCCAGCATTTCCTCGAAAGTGATCTGATCCAGGCGGCGTGCCTTGGGTTCAACACGCGGATCGGTGGTGTATACGCCATCGACATCGGTATAGATCTGGCACTCATCGGCCTTCAGCGCAGCCGCCAGCGCCACACCGGTGGTGTCCGAACCGCCGCGTCCCAGTGTGCTGACGCTGCCGTCAGCGGCAATGCCCTGGAAGCCGGCCACCACCGGCACGATGCCGGCCGCGCAGTCCGCCAGCAACCGTTCCGACTCCACTTCCTGGATACGCGCCTTCATGTGCGCGTCGTCGGTGCGGATCGGCACCTGCCAGCCGGTATAGGAGCGCGCCGGCGTACCCAGCTTCTCCAGGGCCAGCGCCAGCAGCCCGATCGTGACCTGCTCACCCGTGGCTGCGATCTGGTCCATCTCGCGGCGGCTGCCGCGTGGATCTATCGACTTGGCCAGCTTCAGCAGGCGATCGGTCTCGCCGGACATGGCCGAAACCACGACCACCACCTGATGACCTTGCTGACGGAAGGTCGTGACCTTGCGGGCAACATGCTCGATGCGCTCCACCGAGCCCATGGAAGTGCCGCCGTACTTCTGAACAATAAGTGCCATATCTCTCTTAGCAACCAAAGGACTGCGCAAGCGCGCAGCACACACGACGCAGAAAAGCCGGCGCCGGCGCCCCGTGTCGAATCAAAGTTTCTGCTCGACCCAGGCAAACACGGAATCAATGGCAGCAGGCAGGGCCGCGGGCTCAGTGCCACCAGCCTGCGCCATGTCGGGACGGCCCCCACCCTTGCCGCCCACCTGCTCGGCGACGAACTTGACTAGGTCGCCAGCCTTGACCTTGGCGGTCAAGTCGTTGGTGACACCGGCGATCAGGCTGACCTTGTCGTCGGCTGCAGTTGCGAGCAGCAGAACGCCGGAGCCCAGCTTGCCCTTGAGGTCGTCCATCAGGCCGCGCAGGGCGCTTCCCTCAACCCCATCGACACGCGCCGAGAGAACCTTCACGCCCTTGATCTCGCGCGCCTGACTGGCGAGGTCGCCACCGGCTGCCGATGCCAGCTTGGCCTTCAGCGCCGCAAGCTCCTTGTCCAGCTGCTTGCTGCGCTCCAGCGTCTGCTCGATCTTGTCGGCCAGATCATCCTTGCCCGCACGCAGCAGATCGGCTGCGCGCTTGAGACGTGCGTCGAGGTCTCGCAGGTAGCCCAGCGCATTCTCGCCAGTGACCGCCTCGACTCGCCGCACCCCCGAGGCCACGCCGCCTTCCGACACGATCTTGAACAGGCCGATGTCGCCGGTGCGCGAAACATGGGTGCCACCGCAGAGCTCGGTGCTGTAGTCGCCCATGCGCAGCACGCGCACTTCGTCGCCGTACTTCTCGCCGAACAGTGCCATTGCCCCCGACTCGATCGCGGCGTCGTACTTCATCACGTCCGCGGCCACGGGCACGTTGGCCAGTACCGCGCGATTCACGCGATCCTCCACCTCGGCAATTTCCGCCGCCGTCATCGGCTGCGTATGCGCAAAATCGAAGCGCGTGCGGGCGGCATCAACCAGTGAGCCCTTCTGCGCCACGTGCGCACCCAGGACATCGCGCAATGCGCGGTGCAGCAGATGCGTGGCCGAATGATTACGCACGGTTGCACGACGCACGCTGTCGGTAACTTCGGCGACCACCAGGTCGCCGCGCTTGAGCACGCCAGTCTTCATTCGACCGTGATGGCCGGTCACACTGCCCTTGATCTTCTGCGTGTCGGCAACCGCGAACATGGCTGCGGCACCGGAGGCGCTCAGCGTGCCGACATCACCGACCTGGCCGCCGGACTCTGCATAGAACGGGGTGACGTCGAGCACGACCACACCTTCATCGCCAGCCTTGAGCTGGTCAACATTCTGGCCGTTGCTGTACAACGCCAGCACCCTGGCCTCCGCGCGCAACTGCTCATACCCGACAAAGCGGGTATCGGCGCCTTCATAGCTCAGCGTGGCACCGGTCTTGAAGCTGCTGGCCGCGCGTGCACGCGTGCGCTGCGCCTCCATCTCGCGCTCGTAGCCCTTCCCGTCGAGCGTCAGCTTGCGCTCGCGCGCGATGTCTGCGGTGAGGTCAAACGGGAAGCCGTAGGTGTCGTAGAGCTTGAACACCACTTCGCCGGGAATCACGCCGTCCTTGACCTTGGCGATGGCGTCCTCCAGCAACTTCATACCCTTGTCGAGCGTGACCGCAAAGCTTTCCTCTTCGGCACGGATCGCCTTTTCTATCTGCGCGCGCTGGGCCCGCAGTTCCGGATACGCGCCGCCCATTTCCTCGGCCAGCGGCGCAACCAGCTTCCAGAAGAACGGCTCGGTCAGCCCCAGCTTGTAGCCGTGGCGGATCGCACGCCGCATGATGCGGCGTACGACATAGCCGCGGCCTTCATTGGACGGCAGCACACCGTCGGTGATCAGGAAGCTGGCAGCGCGGATGTGATCGGCGATGACCTTCTGCGAGTCGCTGGCGTACGGTGCCTGACCGGCCAGCTTCGCCACCGCCGTCACCAGATGGCGGAAGGTATCGGTCCGGTAGTTGTCGTTGAAGCCCTGCAGCAGTGCGGCAATGCGCTCGAGACCCATGCCGGTGTCAACGCTAGGGGCAGGCAGCGGCGCCATCGTGCCGTCCGCGGCCCGATCAAACTGCATGAACACGACGTTCCAGATCTCGATCCAGCGATCACCGTCTTCGTCCTTGGAGCCCGGGGGCCCGCCCCAGATGCCTTTGGAGCCGTCGGGATCGTGGTCGTAGAAGATTTCCGTGCACGGACCGCAGGGGCCGGTATCGCCCATGGCCCAGAAATTGTCAGAGGCGTACTTCGCGCCCTTGTTGTCGCCGATGCGCACGATGCGGTCGGCGGGCACACCAACTTCGCGATGCCAGATGTCGTAGGCATCGTCATCAGTGTGATACACGGTCACCAGCAGACGCGCGGGATCGATGCCCAGCCATTCCCTGCTGGTGATGAATTCCCAGGCGTAGTGAATCGCTTCCTTCTTGAAGTAGTCGCCGAAGCTGAAATTGCCCAGCATTTCAAAGAAGGTGTGATGACGCGCGGTGTAGCCGACATTTTCCAGATCGTTGTGCTTGCCGCCGGCGCGCACGCATTTCTGGCTGCTGACTGCGCGCGTATACGGGCGTGTGTCCTGTCCGGTAAAGACATCCTTGAACTGCACCATGCCGGCATTGGTGAACAGCAGCGTCGGGTCGTTGCCGGGAACCAATGGCGACGATGCGACGACGGTGTGGCCCTTGCTCTGGAAATATTCCAGAAACCTGGCGCGCAACTCGTTGCTGTTCATGGGCTTGGAGAGACGGGACGGACGAAAAGGGGCGCTATGGTAGCCGGGGCGCGCAGCCGCCGGCTATAGCGGTGAATCACAAGCGGCCCCGGTGCGTCGGCAGCGCCAATGCTGCCCCGACCCGCGGCGCCTGCTTACGAGCACGCGGGCAATCGGGCCCGGCGCCGGGTATCGGCGCCGCGCACGCGATGCCGGCGCGATCCGGCGGGCGCCAGCCTGCACCTGAACGCCCGAATGGAGCCTCCTCCCACTCTCGCCATTGAAATAATAACGATTCGTATTTATATTCGCCGCCGGTCCTCGTCCGGTCACACCGGCTTCAAACACACAATTGGGAGTAGCGCCATGCGTCATCTGTTCAAGGCAACCACCATCAGTCTCCTGGCGCCGGTATCCGCCTTTGCCGCCTCGGCGGCACCGACGCTGGAAGACCTGCAGAAGCAGATCGACGCCCAGCAACAGCGTATCGCCAGCCTCGAACAGGCCCAGACGCCGGCCGCAGAGCCGTCCAAGACCTTCTTCGGCGGCTATGGCGAATTGCACTACAACAATCTCGATTCCGGCGAGGAGCTGGATCTGCACCGCGTCGTGCTGTTCATCGGGCATCGCTTTGATTCCCGGACCCGCTTCAACTCGGAGATCGAGATTGAACATGCCTTCGTCGAAGGCGGCGAGGGGGGCGAGGTCGCCGTCGAGCAGGCCTTCGTCGAGCGCGACTGGAACAACCAGTGGAAGAGCCGGTTTGGCTTGTTCCTGATGCCGGTCGGCATCATCAACGAACGGCATGAACCGCCGACCTTCTATGGCGTTGAACGCAACCCCGTCGAACGCAACATCGTGCCGGCGACCTGGTCGGAGGGCGGCATTCAAACCATCGGCACCTTCGGTGGGCTCTCGGTCGATCTGGCGGTGTCCGGCGGCATTCAGGTCGATGATCAGACGGCGGGCAGGGAGTTCCTTATCCGTGACTCGCGCCAGGGCGCATCGGAGGCGGCCGCCAGTTCGCCCGCCTACACCGCACGCGTGCAGTGGCGTGGCACCCCCGGCCTCGAGCTGTCGCTGAGCGCGATGTACCAGGACGACGCAGGCCAGGGCGAGGTGGATAACGTTGGCGCTGCCACGCTGGTCCAGGCGCATGCGATCTATCGAGTCCGCGCGTTGGACCTGCGAGCGCTGTACGCACGCTTTGAACTCGATGGCAGTGCGCCGGCCGCGCTGAACCGTGATGTGCAGGATGGCGGGTATCTTGAAGCCAGCTACAAGATCACACCCGAACTCGGCGTATTCACGCGCTACAACGTTTACGACAACGGCGGCAGCGGCGATGAAACCGAAACGCGCCAGACCAACGCAGGCATCAACTACTGGCTGATACCCGAGGTCGTGCTCAAGGCGGACTACCAGTGGCAGTCGGGCGCTGGCGCGGACGATGGCTTCAACCTCGGCGTTGGCTATCAGTTCTAGGCCGCAGCAGGATCAGGCTCAGCACCGCCCCCTGGGACGCCCGCCGATGGACGCGACAACCGCCCAACGGCGGGCCAGCCCACGGCGCGCCGGAGCCGCGCGATCGCGGCACAGCGCGGCACGATCGTGTGCGAATTGATTGACTATAGAGACAGTATTGTCGCTTTTGCTTGTGGTGGCTTTGCCACTGCCTGGGCTGCGGCCTGATCCTGACACGCCACAGCCACCGTAATCAGGATTGATCTCAGTTCGCATTGATAATTGATCGCATTGTGATCTAGCATCTGCCGCTCAACGCTTACTCGGCCCGCCCCATGAACACGCGCCCTACTGACGCTTGCGACCTGCCCGGGATGCGTCTCGCACCGACACCGGCAGACGAAAGCCTGCCCAGCCAATCGCGAAGCAGGAAGGAGTTGCTGGGCGAAAAGATGGCGCGCCCAAGCCGCTTGAAGCCCGGCTTCCACTTCTAAGACCTCCCGCGGATGAAGCACATCTGGCTACGGGCTTTCGCCACGCTGACACTGACACTGGCGTTTACCACTGCGGCGCAGGCAGAGACCTATTTCACACTGGATCAGGTGTCGCAGAAGTTATATCCAGGGCAGGTTCTGCAGCCGTACCCGGTAACGCTGACCAAAGACCAGATCCAGGCGATTGAACAGCGTAGCGCCCTGAAGGTGCGACAGGCGCGGCTGCACGCGTGGCGAGCGGACAGTGGCGCCTGGTTATTTGTTGATCGCGTGCTCGGCAAGCATGAGTACATCACCTACGCCTTGGCGATTGACGGCGATGGTCGCGTAACAGGCCTGGAGATCATGGAATATCTCGAGTCCTACGGTGGCCAGGTGCGCATGAAGAGCTGGCGCGCCCAGTTCACTGGGAAAGCGAGCGGCGCACCCCTGAAGGTCGATACCGACATCGACAACATCTCGGGCGCCACACTGTCGAGCGTGCACTTAACCGAAGGCGTACGCCGTATGCTGGCCACGCACGCCGTCGCATTGTCACCGCCGAACGTGCAATGACCCCGGCGCGACAGCGTCCCCCTCCCATACGGCTGTCATCAGCAACCGAACGCTGGGTGTACGCCCTCGCCTTCATCCTGCTGCTCAGCGGTGGCCTGTGGCTGTTGTTCGAGTACTGCGTGCGCATGCCCGGCACCTATGGCCCGGAGCGTCACTTTGCTCAGGCCTGGTTTCTGAAATTGCATGGCTTCATCGCGCTGTTCGCGGTCTGGGGCTTCGGCACGCTGTGGACGTTTCACGTGCGGCGCGCCTGGGACAATCGCAAGCATCGACGCAGTGGCGGCGTGGTGTTTGTCGCCACCAGCGCGCTTGCAATCAGTGGTGTGCTGCTCTACTACGTAGGCAATGACCTTCTGCGTTCAGTCCTCAGCCTGGCGCACTGGGCCATGGGCTTCGCGGCCGCAGTGGCGCTCAGCTTGCATGCGATCTGGGGACGCCGCCTGCGCCGGCGCGTGCCCGCAGCCGCCGACAGCTGAGCCGGTCACTCGAACTCATCGCCGTTGAGGCCATCAACGGGCATCCGCAAGACAGCGCGGATATGCCGGGCCTCAAAGCCCCGCGCAGCCAGAAAGCGATACTGCTGCTGCCACTGCGCTGGACTGGCCGCCTTCCGCGACTTGAACTTGCGTGCATGAACCTCGCAGGCCCGCGCCTGCCAGTCGACCTCGGCCGCTGCCAATGCCGCCTCGCTTTCGGTGTCGGTAATACCGGCTGCACTCAACTCAGCGCGGATGCGCAGTGGCCCATAGCCTTGCTCCACGCGATTGCGCACCAGCATTTCCGCATAGCGCGGATCTGACTGCCAGCCAGCCTCCGCCAGCTGCGCAACAACTGCCGCAATCGACTCCGGCTCGTGTCCGCGCTGCGCCAGCTTGTGCCGCAGCTCGGCAGCCGAGTGCTCTCGCCGCGACAAGGCCCGAAGCGCGCTCTCGCGCGCCCCGGCTACCGTCGGCGTCTTACTTTTCCGCGGTCTCACTGACCGCGACGCGCGGCGGATTGAGCTTGGCCCGTATCGCCGTCTCGATCTCGGCCGCCACTTCCGGGTTCTCACGCAAGTAGTTGCGCGCGTTCTCCTTGCCCTGGCCGATCTTGTCGTTCTTGTAGGCAAACCACGCGCCCGACTTGTCGACAATGCCGTGCTCAACACCCAGGTCGATCAGTTCGCCCAGCTTGGAGATACCCTCGTTGTAAAGAATTTCGAAGTGCGCCTCACGGAACGGCGGCGCCATCTTGTTCTTGACGATCTTGACGCGGGTCTCGTTGCCGATGACCTCCTCACCCTTCTTGATCGCACCGGTGCGGCGAATATCGAGCCGGACCGAAGCATAGAACTTCAGCGCGTTCCCGCCCGTCGTGGTTTCAGGCGAGCCGTACATCACACCGATCTTCATGCGGATCTGATTGATGAACACCACCATGCACTTGGACCGCGAGATGTTGCCGGTCAGCTTGCGCAGCGCCTGGGACATCAGGCGCGCCTGCACGCCGACACTGGAATCGCCCATCTCGCCTTCGATCTCCGCCTTCGGCACCAAGGCTGCAACCGAGTCGATGACGATGATGTCGATGCTGTTCGAGCGAACCAGCATGTCGCAGATCTCCAGCGCCTGTTCGCCGGTGTCCGGCTGCGATATCACCAGGTCTTCGACCTTGACGCCGAGCTTGGCGGCGTAGCGCGCATCCAGCGCGTGCTCGGCATCGATGAACGCCGCGACACCGCCCGCCTTCTGACATTCGGCCACGGCGTGCAGCGTCAGCGTGGTCTTGCCCGAAGATTCCGGACCGTAGATCTCGACGACACGACCCCGTGGCAGGCCGCCGATGCCCAACGCCGTATCCAGCGTCAAGGACCCGGTAGAGATGACGTCCACATCCGGAGCCTCGTTGCCCGGCCCCATCTTCATGATCGCGCCCTTGCCAAACTGGCGTTCGATTTGTGACAGCGCGGCTTCCAGCGCCTTCTTGCGGTTATCGTCCATCGGTCTCTCTTGCGTATTGGTTTTGGTCGGCAACGGCGCCATCTTCGAGGGGTCCGGGCTCAAATCCTGAGCCTGCGTTCCCGGGGTTTCGTTGCTGCTGCGCTTGGCCGCGGATTGTCCCACAGCGCGGCGTCGGCTCTTGGGCGATTCTGCAATCCCCATGCCTCAGACCACACTGCGCAGCGCAGCCAGCAGCGCATCGTAGTGATAGGCGCTGATCGCAGCCATGACCGTGATCAGCGCACCCGGGATCAGCCAATCGGGCCAGACCAGCTCCTCCGCAACAGGCGCCGGCCGCGTGTGGCGCTGGCGTCGGCTGGCGGACTTGCTGTAGCGCGTGTCCAGCGCCATCGAGGAACTGGCCCCGCGGCTGCGGCGGCGCGGAGAAGGAAAGAGGCTTGCGGCGTTGGCGTGGCTCATATACTGTTCACCTGACGACTGGTCACTTGATAAGTACTTGTCATTTGAACAGTACTCCCGCTTTTTACGGAATGCAAGCCCATGGCCCAGTTGACCCCCCGCCAGACCGAAGTCCTGCAGTTCATCCAGCGCAGCGTGCGCGACAGCGGCTACCCGCCGTCACAGCGCGATATCGCCGAGCATTTCGGCTTTGCGCAGAACGCGGCCCGCGATCATCTGCTGGCGCTGGAAAAGAAGGGCCAGATCGGACTGGCCCCCAACGACGCGCGCGGCATCCGCCTGTTGACGGAGCTTGAACCGGCGCCCGAGGGGCTACCCCTGCTCG
>JBFJJW010000127.1:0-9437 GCA_041612095.1 Solimonas sp.
GAACAGCATCCAGATGCGCTGCTGCGCGAGCAGCTGCACGATGCGATCCCACTGCTTCAGGTAATCGACGTCGATTACACCCGGGGCATCAGGGGAAACGCCCACCCACAAGGTTCCGATACGAGCCGAGTTGAAGCCATTGTCGGCCAGCCAGGCGGCGTCCCGCGCCTGGAAACCGTCTGCCGCGTCCGGCGGTACAAACGGCGCGGTCTTCCAGACCACGTTGACGCCGTGCGTCAGCACCACCCTTCCCTGCGGGTCCACCAGCCAGCGGCCGTCGCGGCGCAACTGCGGTGAATCGCTGGCGCTGCCGACCGCATTACCGCTGGATCCACAGGCGGCAGCGCCCAGGCACAGCAGCACAGGGAGCAGCCAGGCCAGGGTCAATCGGGTCATGCGTCGCATGGGATCTCCTTCCAGTCACGTGCCGTCGCAGTCGCCCGAATCGCGGGGTCCGCCGCACGTGTATTCGCGATGCAGCGCACGCTACGGGCCGCGCCGCACACACACTTCATTCAAACGGATGATGTATCGCATACGCCCTGTTCCCACACTGACGCCAGCAATCGCAGGCGTGTCGCCTGCGGCGGTAAAACAAGCACGCTCGCCCGGTCATCCACCGGGACCAGCCGGAGTACACAGCATGGCAACTTCCAAGGAATACGGCCTCGGCGAATTCACGTTCCCGCGCGGCTGGTTCATGGTCGCCGAAAGCGCCAAGGTCACCGACAAGCCCCAGGGCGTGAAGTTCTTCGGCCAGGAATTTGCGCTCTACCGTGGCAAGCAGAGCGGCAAGGTCATCCTGCTGGATGCCTACTGCCCGCACATGGGCACGCATCTGGCGCGCAACAGCACCTCCTATGTTGCACAGGATGGGCCGGTGGAAGGCGACTCGATCCGCTGCCCCTACCACGCCTGGCGCTTCGGGCCGGATGGCAAGTGCAACCACATCCCCTACGCCACCGGCCCGATTCCGCCGGCGGCCAAGGTGCGCGCCTGGGTGGTCGAAGAACATATGGGCGCGGTGTTCGTCTGGCACGATCCCGAAGGCGGCGAACCCGACTACAGCGTGCCGGTGATTCCGGAATGCACGGACGCCTCATGGGTGCCGCTCGCGTTCGATGATCTTGGCATCGTCAACTGCCATACCCAGGAGATCGTCGACAACATCACCGACGTCGCGCATTTCGGCCCGGTACACGGCTCGATCACCAAGTACTTCGAGAATGAGTTCCGCGGCCAGGTCGCGGTCCAGCGCATGGGTGGCGGGCACCGCACCCTGACCACCGCCGACGGCCCGATGCTGGAGACCGAGGCGGTCTATACCGGACCCAGCATCCTCATCACCAAGATGACGGGCACGCACGACTCCTACATCTTCATCGCACATACGCCGGTGGAAGACGGCACCGCCTACGTATGGCATGGCCTGATGGTGAAGTCGCCGACCGGTCAGGCCCAGTACACGCAGCAGGACGTCGAGATCGCGCGCCAGTACCAGACCATGGCCCTTGCCGCGTTCGCCCAGGACTTCGAGGTATGGAAGCACAAGCGTCCCTGCTTCCAGGGCCTGTTTGTGCAGGGCGACGGCCCATTCCTCAAGCAGCGGCTCTGGTACAAGCAGTTCTACAACCCGCGTTCGCAGCGCGATGGCATCCTGAAGCAGGTCGAGGGCATCCATCTGGCACGCGGCATGGACGGCGCACCGGCCTCGAACAAGGCCGCCTGACTCGCAAGCAGCAAGAAAAACGCCCGCGGCTAGCGGGCGTTTTTCGTTGCGGCCGGGCGCATGCGTCCGCTTACTTCAGTACCTCCATGTCGCTCTTGCCCCAGAACGCGCGCATCGAGGAAAACTTGCCGGCGTCGTCAAAGGTCATGACGTCGATCACATGAATCTCGGCCTTGCCCTCGGGCATGTTGAGAACCACGTCGAAGGCCATGGCCGCGGAGTTTCCATGCGATGCCCGTATCGGCGCGGCCAGACGCAGGCGCGCACCAGTGGCAACCGCCATCTTGTAGAACGCCGCGATCTCGGCCTTGCCGTGCTTGACCTCACTGCCCACCGGATCCTCGACCGTGGCGTCGTCGGCATAGAGGTCGGCAATGGCCTGGGCGTCGGAACGATTGAAATGATCGATATAGGCCTGCATCGCGGCTTTCATCTGTGCTTCTGTAGGCACGGCAACTCCTTCGGTCGTAAGCGGATGTCTGGGCTGCATGGTGGTGCAGCCGGCCGCCCTTCAAATCGTCCGGACAGACGACCACCGGCTCGGCTGCACCAGAATCGCGCCCTTCCGCACCGGACGCGATGCACGATCTGAGGGACTTCCCCTATACTCCGACCGGGCGTTTGCGAAAGACGCTCGCTAATTCCAAGAAACCGATTCAGGTTCCGCCATCCCCCCGTGGGCGGCCCCGTCAGGGCTGTGCCTGCGATGGACCAGGAGAGCCCGTGCCACCCGCCAAGCCGACCGCTGCCCGCGCTGCAAAAACCGCCTCCAAGGCAGCCAGCAAGCGCCCCCTGACGACTGTCGCCAAGGCAGAGGACCTGGCTCAGCTCGACTTGCTGCTGGGCGCCATTTACGAAGGCCCCACCGAATCACCCCCGTGGAACAGCGCGCTGCAGATGATGCGCGACACGCTGCTGGCCGCACACGTGACCCTGATCCTGCGCCCGCCGTCTCAGGACAGCGCCGGCGTGATGATCAACACCGGCCCGATCACCACCCAGGGGGTGGAGTCCTACGAAAGCCACTTCTTTGCCACCGACCCCTTCGTGAGGCTGCAGGAGGGCGAGGTGCTGACCGCCGAAGAGCTGATCGGCACGCAGTGGCTGGAAAGCTCGATCTACAACGAGTATCTGAAGCCGCTGGGCATACGCCACCTGCTCGGTGCCGACATTTATACCAAGGACGGCATCGAATGCCGCCTGCGCATCACCCGCCCGCTGGAATCCAAGTCATTTTCACCGGACGACAAGGCGCTGGTGCGCTTTCTGCTGCCGCATCTGAAACGTTCGATTCAGCTGCATGCGCGCCTCGATTTTCTGGAAACCGAGCGCCAGCTGTTCGCCGGCACCGTCAACCGCATGCTGCTGGGCATCGTCAGCTTCGACCAGAACGGCGCCGTGCTGGAAACCAACCAGGAGGCGCGCCGCATCCTGGCCGAGAAGGACGGCATCTGGCAGTCCGGCAACACGCTCGCAGTCGAGTCCAGCCAGGAAGGCCGCGAGCTGCAGCGCATGATTCGCGCCGCGATCGCCGACAACAGCGGTGGCGAAGGCTCGGCAGTCGTCGAAGCCATGTCGATCTCGCGCCCTTCGGGCCGCAGCAAGCTTGGCGTGCTGGTGCGGGCCATTCCGATGGGTCGCTATTCCGAGAGCCGGCATCGGCCCGCGGCCGCCGTGTTCCTGCGCGACTCGGAAGCCAACGCCGCCCAGCCGTCTCAAGAACTGGTGCGCCGGCTGTTCGGGCTGACGCGCATGGAAGCTCAGCTGGCGCTGCTGCTGGCGGAAGGCAACACCCTGGATGAAGCAGCGGAGAAGATGAACGTGCGCCGCAATACCGCGCGCACCCATTTGCGGTCAATCTTCTGCAAAACCGGCGTCACCCGCCAGACGATGCTGGTACGGCTGCTGCTGAACAGTGTGATGTCGCTGGGCTGAGACCCTACGGCACCGCCCGTCACCGGGTCGGCAGCTTCAGCCTCAGTACCAGCGCAACCGCCACCACCGCGCTGGCGATGAACACGACGAACGCGCTGTTGTAGCTGCCGGTGCGGTCAAAGACCTCGCCGATGAAGCGGATGGCAATGATGGCCAGCGGCATCATCACCAGGTTCATGCTGCCCATCACCGCACCATAGGACGCCGCGCCAAAGCAGTCCGCGGTCAGGGTCGTCCACAGCGGATAGGTGCCACCGATCGCCAGACCGATGATGCAGCAGGCGGCGATCAGTACCGGATAGGCAGGCTCGATCAGCAGCAGACACAGGAAACTCACATTGCACGCCGCCACCACGCAGAACAGGTAACGCTTGTCGTAGCGGTCCGCCAACGCACCTATTGCCAGCTTGCCCACGATCGCCGAGAACGTCAGACACGACAGCAGCAGGGCCGCGCGGGCGGCGCCATAGCCTGCATCCACACCGTAGGGAATCAGCGAGGCCAGCAGGGCTTGATCGGCGCCCAGCAACAGGCCCGCGCCGAGCGCAATCGACCAGAAGCGCGCGTCGCGCAGCAGCTGCGCGAACGACCACTGCCGCGATTCGCTGGCCGGCGTCGCGGCAGCCGCTGTCGAGATCTGGGCTGGAGTGGCGGCGTCGCCGTCCGGCATCATGCCGAGGTCCTGGGGGCGATCCCGTATGCGCCACAGCACCACCAGCAGCACACCGGCGGGCACCATGACGCTCAAGGCCATCAACGCGCCGCGCCAGCCGTAGTGCTGCATCAGCACCGCGACCAGCGGCGGCATGACGAAGCCCCCAGCCGAGGTTGCGACCGCCAGCAGGCCCATTGCCTTGCCCCGCTGCCGGTAGAACCAGCGCGTGGTGATGACGTTCGCAGCGAGCGCGCCGCTGGCTACGGTGCCCAATGACAACGGGCCGAGGATCACCAGCGCCATCAGCGCCGGTGAATCAAGCGTGGCCAGCGCCGCGAAACCTACCGCCAGCATTACGGCGCCTGCCGACATCACCCAGCGCGCCGAGACCCGGTCAAGCACGCGCCCCGCCAACGGGCCCCAGATGGCAAAGCCCACCAGCAGGGCAATGAATCCGGTGTTGGCGTCGGCGCGCGACAATGCGAACTCCTGCGACAGCGGCCCCACGAACAGGCCGAAGGCATAGGTGGTGCTGCCGATGGACAGCATCGTGCTGAAGAATCCCGCAGCCACGATCCACCAGCCATAGAACATCCGGCGCGAAGTCATGCGTGCTCCCCTTGATTGTGGTTGTAGCGTAGCGCGGCATCGCCCAATACCGTCATGCCGTCCAGCGCGTACACCGGCGCCTGCGCCTGCTGTAGCAACTCACGGCTGACGGCCACCCGGCCATTCACCGTGCCGTGCACACACAGCCACACGGCCTCGGCCATGACCTCCACCGGCTCGATCCAGTCCGGATGTGTGGCCGCGGCCTGACGCACCACGTCGGCTGCGCCGTCAGTGCTGACGATCTTGTACGGCAGCACCACGTTCGCACAGATGCCGCTGCCGTGCAGCTCGGCCGCCAATGCCTCGGTGTAGCGGTTCAGCGCGACCTTGGACACGCCGTAGTAGGCCAGCGCGTGCACCAGCTTGGCGGGGCCCGGATACGGGGTCGGTGGCTGGCGGGCCATCTCGCTGCCGATGTTGACGATGCGCCCCCAACCACGGTGCTTCATCGCCGGCAAGGCCTGCTGGATCAGATCGATCGGCGCCTGCAGGTTCAGCTCGAGCATGGCGCTGCGTGCAGCGAGATCAATCTTGCTGGGTGGTGCATACGCACTGATGCCGGCTGCGTTGTTGATCAGGACATCCACCGCGCCAAAGGCTTCCGATGCACGTGTGATCAGCGTAGCGCGCGCCGATGCATCCATGAGTTCGCAACACAGCGAGGCCACACGCCCACCCGCGTCGCGTATCAGCTCGCAGGTCTGATCCAGCCCGGCCTGGGATCGCTCGCTGGCCGTCACCACCACGCGCAGACCCTGAGCAGCCAGCCGTTGTGCAACGGCGCGACCGATCCCACGTGAGGCGCCGGTCACCAACGCCACCCGCTCGCCCGCCAAGTCCAGCTGCTGCATGCGGCTCTCCCCTTGATCATAAGCAGGCGTGAGCCGAGCGGGTGGCGCCGGTATCATGCGAACCCTACCCGCTCGTACTCCGCCTCGTGTTCAACCCCACCCCTGACGTGCAGCGCCATCTGCTGCGACTCGCCGCGCTGTTCTATACGAGCATGATCGTGCTCGGTGCCCTGCTCAGCACGCCGCCCGATCCGTTGCGCGACACCAACGACAAGCTGCTGCATCTCACCGCCTACGGCGTGCTGGCCTGCCTCTTGTACTTCGGACTCAGCGTGCGTCCGCGCCTGCGCGCCATCGTCGTGGTCCTGGCGATTGCGGTGCTCGGGGCAATCGACGAAATCATCCAGAGCCAGTTTCCGCACCGAAACGCAGACCCCATGGACTGGCTGACCGATGTCGTGGCCAGCATCATCGTCTGCGCTGTACTGGGCGCGGTGCTGCGGCTGCGGCGCGGTTAGCTGTGCTCAGGCCGGCGGCAGCTTCTTGCCCAGCTTGCCGAGCATGTGCGCGGTCAGGTTCGGCATCTCCGTCACCGGCGTCACGATCTCGTACACGCGCTCGTACGATGCATAGTGAATCTGCCAGCGGCCATCGCGCTTGAGGTACTTGTCCTTGTACAGGGCGGTACCGTCGGTGACGATCTTGTGGCGCATGTCGAGGAACCAGTCCTTCAGATACCAGGTACCGACCGCCTCGGTTGGCGACAGCACGTCGATCTCCGGGTGGTTCACGCTGTGAAACGCCACCGCCTCGGCATGAAAGGCATATTCCAGTGCCTCAAGAATCTTGTCGCGACCTTGAGCCTCAAATCGATAGGACCCACCCACGTATAGAACGCTGGCGTCCTCGGTAAACAGGGTTTTGAGTTCCGCCATGTTCGCCGTGTCGATGCAGCGGCAGTAGGCATACTTGAGCCGCTTGATCAGCTCGATGTCTTCAAGTGCAAGTGTCATGGTGAGTCCTAGATTCCAAATCCGCCGGAGACGTTGATCTGCTGACCGGTCACGTAGCCATTGCTGGCAAGAAATACCGCAGCACTGCCGATCTCTTCCGGCCTGCCCCAGCGCTTGATGCATAGCAGCTTCTGCGTTTCATCCGTCCACTTCTGGTCGAATACACCGCGCTTCAGCAACTCCAGAAACATGCCAGCCTCGATCACGCCGACCAGCACCGAATTGGCGCGGATGTTGTGCTTGCCCTCTTCCTTGGCAATGCCCTGCACCAGGGCTTCGTTGGCGGCCTTCGGCGCTACCGACAGGCCATCCTTGGCCGGCCACCAGACGTGACCTGCGGAGCCCAGATGCACATAGGAGCCGCCGCCCTGCTCGCGCATGTGCGGCAACGTCGCCTGCACCGCGTTGAAGAATCCATGCACCTCGATGTCGATGGATTTCTTCCACAGTTCCAGTGAGGTCTCGGCGATATGCACCTGCTCAACCACGGGGCCCGCCGCCCAGACCACGGTGTGAATGCGACCATGCGCGGCAATCGCGGCCTGAACGGCGTTCCTGATCTGTTCGGGTTCGCGCACATCGGCCGCGTGGACCGTAGCCTTCTGACCCCCTGCAACAATTTCGGCAGCGACCTTGTCGGCCACGTCCTGTTTGGATCGGTAGACGATGGCAACGCCAGAACCGGCGCCGCCGAAGCTCTTCGCAACCTCCTGGCCGATGCCGCCGCTGCCGCCGAATACCAAGGTCGCGCCCTTGGGCAATCCCGCCTGGGTCATCTGAGTCTCCTCCTGTCGTGATTGCTCCATGATGAGAGGCCGGCCACGGTCAGGGCTTCACCCTTTGGGGTGAGTCATCCACATCAGCGCAGCATGGCGCCGCCATCGACACCCAGGGTCTGGCCGTTGATCCAGGCACCGTCGTCGGCCATCAGCATGGCAACCATGGCCGCAATGTCCTCGGACGTCCCCAGGCGGGGGCTGCGGGTAATGGCCAGGGTTGCCGCCCGCAGCTGTTCCGGAAAGTGATCGCGCAGTTGCTCGGTGATGACCAGGCCCGGCGCAATCGCATTGGCGCGTATGCCGTCCTTGCCCCAGCGCGACGCCACATGCCGCATCAACGCCTGCAGCCCGCTCTTGCTCACCGCGTACGAAACCCGGGTGGGTTCGCCCATGTCAGCCGCACCGGAGCTGGTGTAGACGATGGCGCCACCGCCGCGCTGCAGCAGCGCCGGGATGGCATGGCGCGTACACAGCAGATGGCCGCGCAGATTGACCGCCAGCGTGCGATCAAACACCTCAAGATCCACCGACAGGGCATCGGTATCGCTCAGGATCGCTTGCATGTCCGCCGCGTTGATGTGGATGCCATCGAGTCCGCCGTAGCGCGCAACGGTGTCGGCAACGAGCCTGGAAACGCTGGCTTCGTCAACGATGTCGCAATGCTGCGCCGTCACGGCCGCGCCGCTGGCAGACAAACGCGCCGCCAGCGCCTGCGCCATCACCGTGTTGATATCCCCGATCATGACCACCGCGCCTTCGGCTGCGAGACGCTCGGCCGTCGCCGCGCCAATGCCCGAAGCGCCTCCGACCACGATCAGCACCTTCCCTTCCAGTCTGCGCATCACCGCCTCCCGAGTCCCTGGCGGCACTGTGTCAGAGCGCCGGCAAGCGCGGTTCGTCCGGATGCAGGGGCCAACAAAAAGAAAAGGGGCACAGCGGCTGGCGCTGCGCCCCCTGGCATCCGCGGTCGGATCAGTTGCCGACGTAGAAGGTATTCGGATTGAAGTAACGCGTCGGCAGCTTCTCGCCGCTGGTGAGATGGGTCACCCGCAGAATCGTGCGGCTGTTGTCCTTGAGATCCACCACCTCGGCCTGAGACAGATACCAGTGCTTGCCATTGGGCCGGATCGCGTCGGGCTTTGCGGTCAGGCGCTTGCGCGGCTTGCCGTTTTCCAGGAATTCCACCTTCAGCGGCAGGCAGCTCTGGGTATCGATCCAGGCGCGTGCGCCGTTGTACAGCGTCTCGGCTCCGGTCATGGTCGAGAACGACAGCACATGCACCGGCCGTGTGCCGATCGACTCACGGGCCTCGGCCTTGGCATTGAGATCGCCAAAGGCGTTGGCCAACTGCTTGAAGTCGTAATAGCTGAAGCTGGTGCCCAGCAGCGAGCCATCGGCAAACGTACCGGTCACGCGCCGTACGCGGCGCACCGAGGGCAGGTACACGTACATGCCGTCACGCAGGTAGTCGTCGGTCTGGCGCACCAGATAGGCAGCGCCCTTGAGATGATCGGGCTGCTCCACGCGCAGCATGGCGTGGGTGAAGCTGTCCTTGCCTTTGCGCTCTTCGCGCTGGGCGTAGAGCTTGCCGGACAAGGTGGTGTTCTCTCCGCGGTGATCGGTGGAGATCAGTTCGAAGTCCTGTACCAGCACCGCCGCCGGCACATTGCCGCGCATGCATTCCAACACCTTCTGCGCGGCCGGATCGACCGTCACATCCGCGTTGGCCGGGGCCTGGGCACTTGCCTGCGCGGCAGCGGCCAGCAGCACGGTCATTGCAATTAAACGCTTCATCGTTACCTCCTCAAGCTCACGCTCGTCAGTGCGCCCCCCAGCCAACCTCGCTGCCAGGAGCAGAAGTCCATCTTACCCCCAATTTTTGTGCAGTGCAGCATTTTTCAAGATCTAGAGCACATCCAAGGC
>JBFJJW010000128.1:0-9405 GCA_041612095.1 Solimonas sp.
CCGGCGCAACCTCCTCCTGCCCGGCTGCTGCAGCAGGGGTTGCGCCACGCTCACGCCAGACCTCGAGGCCGAGCCGTTTCAGATATCGCCGCCGACGTAAGGCATCCATACCGGGATTGTAGACGCCTGCGGCCTGCGTCCGAACGGCTCAGGCCACCTTTTGGGCGAGGCCGCGTTGATTCAGCTCGCGATTGACTCCGGAAAGAATCGCCTTCAGCGACGCCGTCACGATATTGGAATCGCGCCCCACCCCAAACAAGGACTTTCCACTACCCAGCTTGAGCTCGATATAGGTCACCGCTGCCGCATCCGCTCCGGCGCCTATCGCATGCTCGTGGTAGTCCAGCACCGTGATCGCCTCGCCGACCACGGTTGACAGCCCGGCAATGAAGGCGTCGATGGGACCATTGCCCTTGCCGCCCAGCTTCTGCGGGCGCCCGTGCACGCTGATCTCGGTTTTCAGATCAACCTGATTGCGGGTCGAATCCTCGACCAGATGATGCGCCACGTAGGCATAGGGCTGTGGCACCGCGAGATACGCCTGCTCAAACAGCGCGCCGATATCAGCAGCACTCATCTCCTTGCCGCTTTGGTCCATGGCTTCCTGCACGATCTGGCTGAACTCGATCTGCAGGCGTCGCGGCAGAACAAAGCCGTACTCGGTCTCAAGCAGATAGGAGATGCCGCCCTTTCCCGACTGGGAATTGACGCGGATCACGGCCTCGTAGCTGCGGCCCAGATCGATGGGGTCGATCGGCAGATAGGGCATTTCCCAGATATCGCCGTCCTTGCGCGCAGCAAACGCCTTCTTGATGGCGTCCTGATGGGAGCCGGAGAAAGAAGTGAAAACCAGATCGCCAACATATGGGTGGCGCGGATGCACCGGCAACTGGTTGCAGTACTCCACGCAGTGGCGCACTTCATCAATGCTGGAAAAATCCAGACCTGGATCCACGCCCTGTGTGTAGAGGTTCAGGGCAATGTTGACGATATCGACGTTGCCGGTACGCTCGCCGTTGCCGAACAGACAGCCCTCAACCCTGTCGGCACCGGCCATCAGCGCAAACTCGCCGGCTGCAGTGCCGGTGCCGCGGTCGTTGTGCGGGTGCACCGAGAGGATGATGGCGTCGCGTCGCGCGACATTGCGATGCATCCACTCGATCATGTCGGCGAAGATGTTCGGCGTCGAGTGCTCGACTGTCGATGGCAGATTGATGATGACCGGCTTCTCGGCCGTAGCACCGATTGCATCCACCACCGCATCGACCACTCGCTTTGAGAAGTCCAACTCCGTACCGGAGAACATCTCTGGCGAGTACTCGAAACGCCAGTCGGTCTCCGGGCGCTCATCTGCAAGCTGCCGCACCAGGCGCGCGTGCGCCACGGCCAGTTCATTGAGCACCTGATCCTGGCTCATGTCGAACACCACGCGGCGCATGACCGGTGCCGTTGCGTTGTAGTAGTGGACGATGGCGCGCTTGGCTCCCTTGAGTGCCTCAAAGGTGCGACGGATCAGGGGCTCGCGCGCAGGCGTCAGCACCTGAATCCAGACATCATCGGGAATCAGGTTCTCTTCAATCAGGTAACGCAGAAAGTCGAATTCCGTCTGCGAGGCGCTGGGGAAGCCAATCTCGATCTCCTTGAAGCCGATCTTGATCAGCTGCTCGAACATGCGCAGCTTGCGCTCCCGATTCATCGGTTCGATCAGCGCCTGATTGCCATCGCGCAAGTCAGTGGACAGCCAGATCGGTGCCTTGCCGAGGACCGCATCAGGCCAACTGCGGTCGCGCAGATGCACGGGCGCGAAGGGACGGTACTTCTGGGTAGGGTTCTTCAACATGGCCATGGCGGGGCTCCTCGCCGGTTCAGCCGCCTGCGGACGCAATGCCGCAGCATGCAGCGGGTGGTTTCATTCGGGGCTTGGTATGCACGGTTTCGGCCCCGTGCGGGCGCGGCTGATGGTCTGCCTTACGGCAGAAGCAAGAGACCGGCTAGAAGCGCAACCGACGGCCGGCCACGGCAGGACGCCGCAGACACTGAAGCAAATTGGCCGTTGCTGAAACACATGAGCCGCATTATGCCCCTGCCCGAACGCCAAGACAACGCCGTTAGGCGGGTCGCGCCGGCCGGAAACGCCTCCACAGCACAGCCACCGGCCCCGACAGCGCGTAACCGAAGAACACCAGGAACAGAATCCGCGGCGGGTCGATCATCACCAGCGCGAATATTCCGACAACGGCGGCAAACGGCAGGAATCGGGTGCGCTCGGTCAGATTCAGCTTCTTGAAACTGTTGTAGCGAAAATTGGAGACCATCGACACCGCGGTCAGCAACGTCAGCGGCGCGGCCAGCCATAGCACGTCACGTCCGGTAAACGGCACTCGCCCCGAAATCCATGAAAACAGCGAATGGCTGCTGTCCACGCAGCTCCACACAAAGAACGCGATGACCGCGGCGGCAGCGGGGCTGGGCACACCGTAGAAATCCTTGTTGGAGCTGGCAATGGCCGACAGCACATTGAAACGCGCAAGCCGCAAGGCGGCGCAGGCCGTATAGGTAAACGCAATCACCCAGCCCAGCTTGCCGCCCAGCCACTGATAGTCGCCCAGATAGCGCAGCGAGAACGCATAGATGACGATAGCCGGTGCCACCCCGAATGCGACCATGTCGCACAGGGAGTCGTACTCCTTGCCGAAATCGCTCTGGGTGTTGGTCAATCGGGCAATCCGCCCATCCAGACCATCTGCGAACATGGCCACCATGATGCCGATGGCTGCGGCCTCGAAGCGACCGGACATCGCCATGACGATGGCGTAGAACCCGCCAAACAGCGTGCCGGTAGTGAACAGATTGGGCAACCAATAGATGCCCCTGCGACGCTGCGTGACCGTGGTATCCGGGTCCATGCCTGTCATTCCTTGGAAATTCGGTGGATGTTACGCCCGACGAGCGCCTGGGGTTAGTGCTGCGTCAGCCAGAATTCCGCCAGACGCAGATCCTCCGGGTAAGTGACCTTGATGTTGGACTCGCGCCCACGCACCAGGCGCGGCTTGTAGCCCGCGCGCTCCATGGCGCTGGCCTCGTCGGTCACCTCCAATCCTCTCTCGGCACTATCTGCCAGCGCATCGCGCAACAGGTCGAGACGGAACAGCTGCGGGGTCTGCGCGCGCCAGTAGAACGCTCGATCCACCGTTTCTGCCACCTTGTTCTGCTTGGCGCGCTTCAGCGTATCGGTCATGGGCAGCGCCAGTATGCCGCCGTGCTGGTCGTCGGCGTCCTCACACAGGCGCTCGATGTCGCCGGTCTGCAGGCACGGGCGCGCCGCGTCATGAACCAGCACATAGACCTCCTTGAAACCGCCGGTGCGATCCGCAACCACGTCAAGACCGGCGCGCACGGAGTCGGCACGAGCCGCACCTCCCACCGTCACGATGATCCTCGGATGCCGGGCAATGGCCAAGCGCGCAAACTCGGCGTCATTTCGCGCCAGCACCAACACCACGCCGTCGATCCACTCGGTTTGCAGAAACGGCGCGACGCTCCATTCCAGCAGCGCGCGCTCCCGCAGCTGCAGATACTGCTTGGGCCGACCGGATCCCATGCGCGTCCCGCCACCGGCGGCCGGAATTACGGCCCAGTATCGCGGGATATTGCGCGCGCCATTGCGCGTATCGGACGGCACGCGTTGCGTGGGATCAGGGTTGTACGACCAGATAGAAGGTCTCGCCTTCCTTGATCATGCCCAGCGTCGTGCGCGCCCGGCCCTCGGTCGCCGCAACACCGGACTTGAGATCGGTGACCTCGGCGTCCAGTGCTGCGTTGCGCGCGATCAAGCGAAGGTTGTCTTCCTGCAGCTGCTGCGATTCGGCCTTCAGTCTTGCTGTATGGGAGATGCCGCCGTCAGCGATCCACAGCCGCCACTGCAGAACCAGCAGCAGCGCGCCGAGCACCCCTAGAGCGGTTCGACTCCCCATAGGCAAAGTTTACAGAACCACCGGAAATGCACCAGCGCCCGGATAGCGGGCCCGCTTGCCCAGCATGCGCTCGATACGCAGCAGCTGGTTGTACTTGGCCATCCGGTCTGACCGGCACAGGGAGCCGGTCTTGATCTGGCTGGCGGAAGTGCCGACCGCGATATCGGCAATGGTCGCGTCCTCGGTTTCGCCGGAGCGATGGCTGACCACGCTCGAATAACCCGCGTCGGTTGCCATCTGAATGGCTTCGAGGGTCTCGGTCAGGGTCCCGATCTGATTGGGCTTGATCAGGATCGAATTGGCCACGCCACGAATGATGCCTTCGGCCAGGATCTTGGTGTTGGTCACAAACAGGTCGTCACCCACCAGCTGCACCTTGTTTCCGAGCTTCTCGGTCAGAATCTTCCAGCCCTTCCAATCACCTTCGGCGCAGCCGTCCTCGATGGAGATCACCGGATACTTGCTGCAGATTCCGGCGAGATAGTCGGCAAACTCCTCGCTGGTGAACGAACGTCCCTCGCCATGCAGGTGGTACTTCCCCTTCTGGTAGAACTCGCTGCTGGCCACATCGAGCCCAAGATAAATATCCTTGCCCGGCTTGTATCCGGCCTTCTCGATCGCCTGCAGCAGCACATCCAGCGCTGCCACGTTGGACGGCAGGTCGGGGGCAAATCCACCCTCGTCACCCACCGCCGTATTGAGCTTGCGCGCCTTCAGCACGGCTTTCAGCGCGTGAAATATCTCCGCACCCCAGCGCAGTGACTCCGAAAAGCTTGGGGCGCCCACGGGCAGGATCATGAACTCCTGAATGTCGACATTGTTATCGGCATGCGCGCCGCCGTTGATGACGTTCATCATCGGTACCGGCAGCGTCACGCTGGAGATGCCACCCAGATGCCGGAACAGCGGCAGGAAGTTCTCTTCTGCCGCGGCTTTTGCCGTCGCGAGGCTGACGGCGAGTATCGCGTTGGCGCCCAGCTTGGACTTGTTGTCGGTACCGTCAAGCTCGATCATGGTGCGATCGACCAGACCCTGGTCCTGCGCATCGAGCCCCATTACCGCCCTCGCGATAGGACCCTCCGCATTGGCGACCGCCTTGAGCACACCCTTGCCCAGATAGCGCCCCTTGCCCTTCTTCGGCAGACCGTCGCGCAGTTCCACGGCCTCTCGGCTGCCCGTGGACGCGCCGGAGGGCGCAGCCGCGAGGCCGGTGGCGCCGGACTCCAGCTCGACCTCGGCTTCGACGGTCGGATTACCGCGGGAATCGATGACTTCAAGAGCGCTGATGCGAACGATGGCAGACATATTTTGAGTAGATTCCCGGATGTGATTGAATGGGTGGCTGCCGTATTTTAAAGAGTAACCCGCTTCGGCGTCACGGCAGGATGCCATAGCCGCCAACGCTTGCACGGAACTTGCTTGAAGCCCCGGGGCCGCTGCCGGGCCTGCGCGTTTCCGGCCACACCCCCCAAGCAAAGGCGCGGCGCCTGCAGGCCGCGCTTACGACGTATCCATAAGACCGAGGATCATCATGTTGACACCCCGTAACCCCTGCGGCGCAGCTGCGCTGGCGCTTGTGGCCGCGTTACTGACTGCCGGCTGGTCAAGCGGCGTCGCTGCGCTGCCGGAACGCAAGCTGGACACCACCTCGGACCTGCTGGCGCGCTTGCGGGTCAACACGGGCAACCACCTGATCCAGCAGCAACTGCTGAGCGATAGCTACCTGGCGCTGCATGCAGCAGGCAGTCTGCCGCTGCTGAGTGACAACGCGACGGCAGCCCCGCTGGAGCGGGCCCGCTTCTTCCTGTCGATCTATGGCGCGATTGCCGGCATAGACGATGCCGTCAACGAACTGAATCTGCGTCGCGTTACGCGCGACCGCGCCGGCAACACCCACGTACATCTCGATCAGGTACACAACGGCCTGCCGGTATTTGGCGCACGCACCGTGGTACATATGAACGACGCCGGCATTACCGGCACCAGCGGCGTTTTCGTCCCTGGGCTCAGCGGCCTCGACACGACGCCTGCGCTGAGCATCGCCAGCCTGCGCCAACGTGCGCTCGCCGCGGCCCGCAAGCTGCACCCGCAGTCAGCGCACCTGAGCATCGCGTCCGGTCGCCTGATGATCTACCGCGATGGGCTGCTGCTGGGCGTCCCCGGCAAGAGCTTTCTGGCCTACGAGGCCATGGTGCAAGGCGCGAAGCACGAGGCCATCCGCGAGCGCATCATCCTTGATGCGAACCAGGGCGGCCTGCTCAATCGCATCAACGAGGTTCACACCGTCCTCAATCGTGAGATCTACACCCCGGACACCACGGTACCGCCGCTGTTGACCGAGGGCAGCGTGCTGGCGCCCGCGGATATCCCGCTTGCTGGTGATGGGCCCAGCGACCCGGCGTCACGTCTGCCGCGCCTGCCTACCGACAACCTGTATATCTTCGCGGGTGGCACCTACGCGTTGTACAAGAATCTGTTTGGTCGCGAGGGCTATGACGACGGCGCTCTCCCGCCAGAGGAGCAGGTACAGCGCAGTGTCTATCTGATCAACGAGAATTGCCCGAACGCCTACTGGGACGGCACATCCACCAACTACTGCCCGGGCTTCGATGCCGACGACGTGGTCAGCCACGAGTGGAGCCACGCCTACACCGAGTACACGCATGGCCTGATCTACCAGTACCAGTCAGGCGCCCTCAACGAGGCCTACTCCGATATCTTCGGCGAAACCTACGACCTCGTGAACGGCCTTGAAGGCCCGCTCGGCGTCACGCTGACCGAGGGTGATTACTTTGAAAACGGTGGCAGCCGCTGGGTCGTCGGTGAGGATCTCTCGGAAACTGCGGCGGGCCTGCTGCTCCGCGACATGTGGGACCCGGACAATTTCACCGTCAACGTTCCGGTCCTCAACCTGCCGCTGCTGTCGTTCGCGCCCTCACCCGGCAGCGTCATCACCTCCGAGAACTACTATTGCGGTACGGGCGATGGTGGTGGTGTGCATACCAACTCCGGCGTCCCCAACCATGCCTACGCCATGCTGGTGGATGGCAAGGAATTCAATGGCGTGGTGATTCCGAAGATCGGCATGACCAAGGCCGCACATATTTACTTCCACGCACAGACCCACTACCAGACGCCGACCACGAACTTTCCGCAGCACGCCGAGGCGCTGGAACAGTCGTGTCGCGATCTGATTGGCGCGCCGTTGAATGATGTGCTGGGCAATGATTCCGGAGAGCGCATCAGCAACACCGACTGCGCTGCCGTTGCCGCCGCGATGCTTGCCGTAGAAATGCGCAGCCGGCCTCATGAGAAGTGCGGCTACATACCGGTGCTGCAGCCGGAAGACTCGACTCCGGCGCTATGCCCTCAAGGGCAGGCACCTGAACCCAGCTTTCACCAGAACTGGGAAGGCAGCCAGTTTCCTGCAGACTGGACGCTGGGCAAGAACCTGACCGGCGACACCGAGTCGGCAGTCTTTGCCTTTGAGCGCTCCGGCGATCTGCCGGCGCCTCATGGCGGACATGCCGCGTTCGCACTGAACGACACTGGCGGCACCTGCGCCGTCGGCGGCGATCAGTCCGGTTCGCACTGGATGGACTCACCGGAGCTGACGCTCACCGACAGCAGCAGCTTCCTGCACTTCAGCCACTTCATGCAGTCCGAGGCCAGCTACGACGGCGGCAATCTGAAGTACAGCCTGAACGGTGCAGATTTTGCCGTGGTGCCCGACGACGCGTTCACCTACAACGGCCACAGCAGCACACTCGGCAGCGCGCCCGAGATTCCGCTACCAGTGCCAGACCCTACCGGCCTCCTGGGCAACAACACCAACCCGATGGCCGGACAGGCCGCATGGAGCGGCTCGGATCAGGGCGAGTCAACCGGTAGCTGGGGTATCACCGTGGTAGATATTGCCGCCCTTGGCGCTGCCAGTGGCGACAAGATCCGGTTCCGCTGGGAGTTTGGCAATGACGGCTGCGGCGGCAATCGCGGCTGGTACGTCGACGACACCACGGTATTCAGCTGCAAGGCCGGCGGCAGCGGCATTCCCAGCCCGACCCCAGGCACCGGTGGCGGCACTGGGGGTGACGGCGGTGGCAGCACCGCTGGCGGCGGCACCGACGGCGGCCGCTTCGGCGGCGGCGCACTCGGCGGCCTGTTGCTGCTGCCCTTGTTCGGCGCCGCGGCGTTGCGCCGTCGCCGACACTAGGCAGCGCTGTAACAAAAAAGGGCGGCTCCTTCGAGCCGCCCTTTCTGTTGTTGATGCTAGCCGCGGTCAGCCCAGCTGTTGCTCCAGCAGGCCTGATTTCTTCACCACACGGTCCAGTTCCACCAGAGTCTCGAGCAGCGATGCCATGTGCTTGAGCGGCAGCGAGTTGGGGCCGTCACATAGGGCCTCATCCGGCTTGGGATGGGTTTCCATGAACAGACCGGCAATCCCGGCGCCAACTGCTGCCCGCGCCAACACCGGAATCATCTCGCGCATGCCGCCGGAGGCCGTGCCCTGCCCGCCCGGCAGCTGCACGGTATGGGTGCCGTCAAACACCACCGGTGCGTACTTGCGCATGATGGCCAGGCCACGCATGTCCGCAACCAGATTGTTGTAGCCAAACGAGAATCCGCGCTCGCACAGCATGAACTGATGCGGTGCCACCGCCGTCATCTTCTCGATGACGTTGCCCATTTCCCAGGGCGACATGAACTGGCCTTTCTTGACGTTGATCGGGCGGCCGGTGCGCGCCACGCTCTGCATGAAATTGGTCTGGCGACACAGAAAAGCGGGGGTCTGAATGACATCGATCACGCTGGCAACCTCCGCCAGCGGTGTGTCTTCATGCACGTCAGTCAGTACCGGCACGCCAATCTGCTTCTTGGCCTTCTCCATGATCTTCAGGCCCTCTTCGAGGCCCGGGCCGCGATAGCTCTTGTGTGAGCTGCGATTGGCCTTGTCGAAGGAACCCTTGAAGATGTACAGAATGCCGAGCTTGTCGGCCAGCGGCTTGATATGACCCGCAACGTCGAGCGCCAACTGCTCGGACTCCAGGGTGTCGGGACCTGCAATCAGGAACAGCGGCTGATCGAGTCCAATCTCGCGTCCACAAAGTTTCATGCTGCCCTCACGGCGGAATTGGCCGGCGTGGGTTGCCCCGCCTGATTGGCCAGATGGTGTTCACGCGCCGCCTTGACGAAACCCTCGAACAGCGGGTGACCGTCGCGCGGCGTGGACGTGAACTCGGGGTGAAACTGGCAACCAATGAAGAACGGATGATTGGGCAGCTCGATCATCTCCACCAGTTCGTTCTCGGCGGATTCGGCCACCAGCTCCAGTCCGCCGTCGGACAGCACCTGCTTGTAGTTGTTGTTGAACTCATAGCGATGGCGATGACGCTCGCTGATGATCTCGGCGTTGTACAGGGCGCGTGAACGC
>JBFJJW010000129.1:0-9327 GCA_041612095.1 Solimonas sp.
GATCACCCTGGGCGCGGCCAACGCGATCCAGGACACGATCATTGTCGAAGCGGGCGACTCGCTGGCGGGTGCGTTTGACGAGTACACCAACTTCGAAGCTGCGTTTGACAGCATCGACGTCGGCGCGTTCGGCTTCACCGGTCAGCAGGCTTCGGGTCTGAAGGATGCCGACTCGCACTTTGCGACGCTGCAGACCGCTGATGACACCACCGTCATTGCTGACTTATTCAACTCGGCGGGCATTGACCGCGGCGTTGCGGTGAGCTCGGACGGCACGGACACCTTCGTGATTATCGATGCCAACAAGGACGGTAATTTCAACGGTGACACCGACCTCGTCATGCTGTTCGTGGGTAACGCGGACGACATCACGCTGGCCAACTTCGGCTACTAAGCCTTAAGCAGTAGACTTCGCCAGTTGCTTGGCGGGAAAGGCCAACCTTCGGGTTGGCCTTTTTTTTTAGACAGACTTCATACGAGCATTCATGAGCACGATCACCCCACGCGAAAAAGAGGTGCTGGCGCAGGCCGCCGCCGCCGTTGAACAGAAGCAGGCCGGCAAGGCGGTGGAGCTGCTGCGACAGTTGATCAAGGAGGTGCCGGATTCGCTGGGCGCGCATACCCAGCTTGGCGCCCTGTTGTCGCGCGCCGGGCACAGCAAGGCAGCGGAGTCGCACCTGCAGACGGTGGTCAAGCTGTCGCCGAAGAATCCGCAGAGCTGGCGCAACCTGGTCACCTACTACATCTCGCGCAAGCAGTACCGCCGCGCCAACGAGACCCTGGTGAAGCTGCTGGCGCTGAATCCCGATGACGAGGTTGCGCTGCAGCAGCAGCTGCTGGTGCAGCGCGAGACGCGGTCCTATGCCGAGGCGCTGGCCACGGCCGACAAGATCATCGCCAGCGGCAAGGCAGACGCCAATCTGCAGTTGCGCAAGGCGGAACTGCTGACGCTGTTGAAGCGCGAGGCCGAGGCCATGACCCTGTACGACGCGCTGCAGGATCGGGACGAGGCGCCGATGGAGCGCTTTGAGCCCTGGGTGCGCCTGGCCAGCCGGTTCGAGCGCAATGCCCAGGTCATACAGTGGTGCAGGCGCCGGCTGGACAAGAAGCCGGAGCTGGCCGGCTACCTGATGCTGTGCGCGGCGCTGATTCCGGAGTCGCGTTACCTGGAGGCCTACGAGGTGCTGCAGGCAGCGTTGAAGCTGGAGCCGAACGACATGCGCGTGCATCACGATCTGGGCGTGGTGTTGCGCTATCTCGGCCGCATCGAGGAATCACACCAGCATCTGGAGCGTGCGCTGGAGCAGGATCCCCGGCATGTCAGCGCGCTGCGGGTGTATGGCTCCGAGCACAAGTATCAGTACGGCGATGCGGCGTTTGGGCGCTTGCAGCGCGCAGCCGCACATCTGGCGGAGTACTCGCCGTTGGCGCGGGTGCAGCTGCATTACGCGCTGGGCAAGGCCTTTGACGATCTGGACGACCCGGCGACGGC
The DNA here is from genome assembly GCA_041612095.1 of Solimonas sp. Taxonomy (GTDB): domain Bacteria; phylum Pseudomonadota; class Gammaproteobacteria; order Nevskiales; family Nevskiaceae; genus Solimonas. The sequence goes on from JBFJJW010000129.1 coordinate 1,493, forward strand.
CTTCGAGCACTACATACAGGCCGGCAAGGTGCATTTGCGCGAAACCCCGGTGGATGACACCGACAAGCACTTCTTTGTCGCGCGCAAGCGATACACCCCGCAGGTGCTGCGGGAGCCGGCGGAGCCGGGCAGCGACAGCGAGGTGCCGGTCTTTGTTCTCGGCATGCCGCGCTCCGGCACGTCGCTGGTGGAGCAGGTGCTGGCCAGCCATCCCCAGGTCTATGGGGCCGGCGAACTGAAGCTGATGAGCCGGGTGATCGACGGCATCGTCGCTGCCGGCTTCAAGCTGGAGCTGGGTTCCAAGGCGCCGCTGTTTCCCAACGGCATGCGCGCAAGCTGGAAGCAGCGTGGTGACGCCTACGTCGAGCAGCTGAAGGCGATGGCGCCGGCGGGCAGCGAGTACGCGCGCATTGTCGACAAGATGCCCACCAACTACATGTGGGTGGGCATGATCCACCTGATGATGCCGAAGGCCAAGATCATTCACAGCCGGCGTCACCCGATGGAAACCTGCCTGTCGGCCTTCCGCATCTACTTCCCTGACGGCCAGTACTGGAGCTATGACCTGCGCCGCATGGGCAAGACCTATCGCCGCTATCTGGACTACATGCAGCAATGGCGCGAGACGCTGCCTGAGGGGCGCATGCTGGAAGTACGCTATGAGGATATGGTCGGCAACCTTGAGCAGCAGGCGCGCAGCCTCATCGACTATTGCAATCTGCCGTGGGATCCCGCCTGCCTGAACTTCCATGAGACCGAACGTGCAGTGCGTACCGCCAGCACGTCGCAGGTCAGAAAGCCGGTGTATCAGACCTCGATGAACCGCTGGCGCAAGTACGAGCCTTATCTCAAGCCGCTGCTGGAGGAGCTGGGCCCGGTGGTCAAGGAATATGAGGACGAGTTGCTCGGCGGCTCCTGAGCCGCACCCCCCAAACGGGGCGTAGAGGTGCCTGCCGGGGGCGGGCTACTTTTGCGCCACTTACCTGGCTATGAATTGAGGTCAACACAATGTCGAAGGCGATGGCGCGCGCAGTACTGACTGCGGTACTGGTTCTGGGGCTCGGCGCCTGCGATACCGGCGGCAACAGTGGCTCCGGGGCATCCGGTGGCGACACCGGCGGAACCACGGGCGGAGACAGCACCGGTGGCAGCACCACGGGCGGGACTACCGGTGGAACCACCGGTGGCGATACCACGGGCGGCACCACCGGTGGCGGCACCACCGGTGGCGACACGACCGGCGGCGGCAGCACCACGGGCGGAACCACCGGCGGAACCACCGGCGGTGGCAGCACCACTGGCGGCACCACGGGCGGCGGTACCACCGGCGGGTCAACGGGCGGCGGCACGGGCGGCAGCACGACCGGCGGAACCGGAGGCGGCGGTGACGCCAAGGCCTGCTTTAATCCGCTGCAGGGCACGATCGGCACCCGCGTTGTCATGAAGCTGCGCAGCACGGATGGGGCCTCGAAGGAGACCATCACCACCGATAGCGACACGGTGGTGATGCGCAACACCACCTTCAATGGCCACCCGGCACTGGAAGCGGTTTCGGACGTTTCCGCAGTGGGCAGCGCGCCCAACACCTCGTCAGAGTCGACCACCAAGGCGTATTTTGAAGTGGATCAGGCCGGCTACCTGTTCCGCAACTTCGGCGTCATCACCGAGGTGAGCAGCCCGTATCAGTCCACGATCACCGTCAAGATCGAACCCGGCCAGGAAGTGAAATACAACCTGACGGCGGGCGGCAGCCACAGCCAGACCTATACGGTGAGCACCCAGACGTCGCCGCCTTATCCGGTTCCGAATACCAGCATCAGCTCGACCCGCACCTATCTTGGCCGCGAGTCGGTTACGGTGCCCGCGGGTACCTTCGATACCTGCAAGTTCGAGGAGCAGACGACGGTCAACGGCCAGAAGGCGACCACCGTCACCTGGGTCGACGCTGGCAGCGGCTTGTTCGTGAAAACCCTGTCCGATGGCGACGAAACCGTGCTGCTGGAGGGTTCGATCAACGGTACGCCGGTTCCATAGCGGGCGGCGCCCTTCACGAGAAACGCGGCCCAACGGCCGCGTTTTTTTTGTTTTGCGCCGGGGGGTAGGTTCGGCCACCCATCGGCTGCGGACGGAAGGGTTCTCGGCGCACGAGGACTCAGGCACACTCGGAGCCTGGCACCGATACCGATGACGGGCTGCAGATGTGGCAGGCAAATGATTCGACCGCAGATGGCTCGGCCATGGAACGCGCATGGCGCTGACCGCTTCCGTGATGGTGCCCCTGGGCGCGCGAGCACCCGATTTTGCGCTGACCGAACCTGCATGCGGCGAGCAGCGGACGCTGGACATGGTTCGTGGTGCGCGGGCCACGGTGGTGATGTTCATCTGCAACCATTGCCCCTACGTCAAGCATGTCAACGCCGAGCTCGTGAGGCTCGCCCGGGATTATCAGCGGCAGGACGTCGGATTTGCAGCGATCTCCAGCAACGATGCCGGGGCCTACCCCGAGGACGCTCCGGAGCAGATGAGCAGGGCTGCCGGGCAGTGGGGGTATCCGTTCCCCTACCTCTACGACGAAACGCAGTCCGTCGCCCGCGCGTATCAGGCGGCCTGCACTCCGGACTTCTACCTGTTCGACGGGCAGCTGCAACTGGTTTACCGCGGACGACTGGACGATGCCACGCCCGGCAACGGCCGACCGGTGACAGGCGCCGATCTGCGTGCAGCCCTGGATGCGGTACTAGAGGGACGCCAGCCTTCGCCGGAGCAAAGGCCCAGCCTCGGCTGCAGCATCAAGTTTCGGCACGGCTGAACGCCATGACCGATACGAGGGTCGCAAGAATGACGAATGCAGCCGGAGCGGTATGAATGGATGCGCACTGGTTGGTAGAGGGCGACCCCGTGCAGGGCTTGCTGGTGCTGACGCTGATGGCGCTGCCGGCCTTGTTCATCCTGTTCTCAAGGCGCTGCCGCATCTGGAGCAAGCTGCTGTGGGTCATCGGCACGCAGCTGCCCTGGGTGTTCATCGCGCTCTATGTTTGGGTCTGGATACAGCGCTATGCCGACGCGCCGCTGGAGTCGCCGTCCCTGGACGGCGCCTTCGGCTGGTGGCTGCTCGCATACCCGTGGGCGGTATATCTGCTGTATCGCGCAACGCGGGGCCGCTACTCGGGCGAAAAGCCGCGCGATCCGACCTAGGTTCGGCGCCGCCTGCCGCCGGTGGATCGGCTGGACGGCGCCGACCTGCCGCCGGCAGGGCGGCTGTATCGCCCGGGGGTCGTGTGCGTTTGTGACAGGATGCACGGTACTGGCCGGAAAGGCCTGCTGTGATGGCGACCGGCGGTCGTGAGGCGCGGATACCGAGGGGCGGAGGGCGGATGACTTACGGAAACAGGGGGAGCGCGCTGTCAGCGCTGGGGCTGATTGCGCTGGCGGGGGTCGCGCAGGCGGGGGCGCCGCGAGCGGCCGATGTCTTGTACGACGTACTGCCCGACAGCGATCGCATCATCGTCATGCTGAGAGACTCGGGCGCGTCCGCAGCTGCAGGCGCCGATACCGGTGCGCGCCTGCAGTCCGTGTTGCGGGGTTTGGGGCTGGACGCCGGCGTCATCGGTGAGCGCCGCCGCCTCGCAACGGGCGCCGAGGTGTTTGGCCTGGGCGCCGGCAGCGGGGTGTTGATGGCCGAGCGCATCGTCGCCAGCCTCAGTCGCCACCCCGATGTGCGCTACGCCGAGCGCGACCACCTGCGTCAGCGACAGCTGGTGCCGAACGACCCGCTCCACGCGGCGCAGTGGCACTACTACGAGACCGCTGGCGGCCTGAATCTGGCGGGCGCCTGGGATCGGGCTACCGGCGCCGGTAGCGTCGTCGCGGTGGTGGATACCGGATACCGACCCCACGTGGATCTGGCGGCCAATCTGCTGCCGGGGTACGACTTCATCTCCGACCCCCGTATTGCCAACGATGGCGACGGCCGTGATGCCGACGCCCGTGATCCGGGCGACTGGATCGAACGCAATAGCCGGCTGTGTCGTACGCGCAGCTTTATCCCCAGTTCATGGCACGGCACCCATGTATCGGGAACGGTGGCGGCCCTTACGGATAACGGATTGGGTGTCGCAGGCGTCGCGTTTGGCGCCAGGCTGCTGCCGTTACGCGTGCTGGGAACCTGCGGTGGATATGACTCCGATATTGCCGACGCCGTGGTCTGGGCGGCAGGGGGGGCGGTTCCGGGTGTGCCGGCCAATCCGTATCCGGCGGATGTCATCAATCTGAGTCTGGGCGGTAGCGGTCGCTGCGGAAATACCATGCAGGCGGCGATCAACCAGGCGCGGGCGCGCGGCACGACGGTGGTGGTGGCGGCCGGCAACGCCGACGTCGACGCGCGCAATGCAACGCCGGCCAGTTGCACCGGAGTGGTTGTGGTCGCGGCGACAGGGCGCGCGGGCGAGCGCGCGCCCTACAGCAACTACGGGCCCGCCGTGGACGTGGCGGCGCCGGGCGGAAGTGGCACGAATGGCGTGATTTCGACCCTCAATGATGGCGAGCGAGGCCCCGCGCGCGATGTATATGCCGCCTACCAGGGCACCAGCATGGCCGCCCCGCATGTGGCGGCCGTGGCCGCCTTGTTGCGCCAGGTGCGCCAGGGCATGTCGCCCGATCAGATCGAGTGCGTGTTGCGCGCTACCGCGCGCCCGTTTCCGGCTACGCCCACACGCCCCATCGGTAGCGGGATCGTTGATGCCGAGGCCGCGGTGGTCGCCGCGCTGGCAGTGGAGCTGGCTTCACCCTGCGGAGGTGGCGCGGTGGGCGAGCCGGATCCACCGGAAGAGCCGACCGATCCAGTGGTTCCGGCGGATCCGGCCGATCCGGATCCGCCGGCCGACACCCGGCCCGATGCGTTTGCGTTCGTGGATGTTGCAGATGCCCTTGGCGGGCAGACCTACGTCAGCAACGTCATTACGGTAACCGGAACGAACGCGCCGGCCGCGCTGGACCTGCGGTCCTCGAACGCCAAGTTCAATGCCGCCTACTCGGTGAATGAAGGTGCCTATCAGACGGGGGCGACCGAGGTCCTGCCCGGGGACAGTGTGCGTTTGCGTGTGATGGCACCTGCGATTTCGGGCAAGGCCAATGTGACGGTGACGCTGCGGATCGGCGGCGTGAGCGGCAGCTGGAACGTACATAAACCGCGCGAGTCGCGTTAGCGCCAGTCTGCACCCACCACACTGCAGGGGCGATTTCTTGCCCGGCAGGGCCCAAACCCGGACAATACGCGCCCATTTTGTCCGGTCTTCTGGTGCCCTATGTCGACGCGTTTTGAGCTGGCCAATGCGATCCGAGCCTTGGCGATGGACGCCGTACAGAAGGCCAACTCCGGTCATCCCGGCATGCCGATGGGCATGGCCGATATCGCCGAGGTGCTCTGGAACGACGTACTGAGCCACAATCCGGCCAACCCGCATTGGGCCAACCGTGACCGTTTCGTGGTCTCCAATGGCCACGGTTCGATGTTGCTGTACGCGCTATTGCACCTCAGCGGCTACGACCTGCCGCTGGAGGAGCTGAAGAACTTCCGTCAGTTCCACTCCAAGACGGCCGGCCACCCCGAATACGGCATCACCCCTGGCGTGGAGACCACGACCGGCCCGCTAGGCCAGGGCCTGGCCAATGCCGTCGGCATGGCCATCGCCGAGCGCGCGCTGGCCGCGCGCTTCAATCGTGACGGCCTCAATATCGTGGACCATCACACCTACGTGTTCGTGGGCGACGGCTGCCTGATGGAGGGCATCTCCCACGAGGCCAGCTCGCTGGCCGGCACGCTGGGCCTTAACAAGCTGGTGGTGTTGTACGACGACAACAACATCTCGATCGACGGCGAGGTCGAAGGCTGGTTCCGTGACGACACCCCGGCGCGCTTCGAGGCCTATGGCTGGCAGGTCGTGCGCAATGTCGACGGGCACAACCCGGCGGAGATCAAGACGGCGCTGGAAACCGCGCGTGCGTCGACGTCGCAGCCGACCCTGATCTGCTGCAAGACCGTCATCGGCTTTGGCGCGCCTAACAAGCAGGGCAAGGAGATCAGCCACGGCGCGCCGCTGGGCGAGGCGGAAATTGCGCTGGCGCGCGAAAAGCTCGGCTGGTCGCATGCACCTTTCGAGATTCCGGACGCCGTGCGCGCCGGCTGGGATGCGCGCAAGCAGGGGCAGGTGCGTGAGCAGGCCTGGAACATGCTGTTCCGCGACTATGCGGCGAAGTACCCCGCTGATGCGGCCGAGTTCGAGCGGCGCATGCAGGGCAAGCTGCCAGCTGATTGGGCGCAGACCATCGGTGCGGTGATTGCCGACGCCGTCAAGGCCGACAAGCCGATGGCGACGCGCAAGGCCAGCAAGGGCGTGCTGGACGCCATCGCTTCCAGGCTGCCGGAGCTGTTTGGTGGCTCGGCCGACCTGTCCGAGTCCAACTGCACCGACTTCAAGGGGCATCAGTCGCTGCGGCGCGGCGCGCTGGCCGGCAACTATGTGAACTACGGCGTGCGCGAGTTCGGCATGTCGGCAGCCATGAACGGTGCGGCGCTGCATGGTGGCCTGATCCCGTTCGGTGGCACCTTCCTGGTGTTCTCGGACTACTCACGCAACGCGTTGCGGATGGCGGCGCTGATGAAGCTGCGCAGCATCTTTGTGCTGACGCATGACTCCATCGGGCTCGGCGAGGATGGCCCGACGCATCAGGCCGTGGAGCATGTCTCCGCGCTGCGCCTGATTCCCGGCATGCACGTCTGGCGTCCGGCGGATCAGTTTGAAACGGCGATCGCCTGGAAGTCCGCGATCGAGCGCCAGGATGGCCCCTCGGCGCTGGCGCTGTCGCGCCAGAATCTGAACCCGCAGGCGCGCGCGGATTCGCATGTGGCCGATGCCGCGCGCGGCGGTTACATCCTGTGGGAGCCCAAGAGCGCGCCGCAGGCGCTGATCATCGCCACCGGCTCGGAAGTGCAGTTGGCGGTTGATGCCGCCAAGCAGCTAGCCGAACAGGGCAAGGCGGTACGCGTGGTGTCCATGCCCTGTGCGGACCTGTTTCTGGAGCAGGACGCCGCCTATCGCGAGTCGGTGCTGCCGGCGGCGCTGCGCAAGCGCATGGCGATCGAGGCCGGTGTTTCGCTGTACTGGCGCGCCTTCGTGGGGCTCGACGGCGACGTCATCGGTGTCGACAGCTTCGGCGAATCAGCGCCGGCCGCGGCGGTGTTCAAGCATTTTGGCTTTACGCCGGAAAACGTCGTCAGCCGGCTGAACGCGCTACTAGCGTAAAATACGCCGCCCCGCCGAAGTGCATGGCGGGCGGGTTCGGAACATTCAGGGCGGCCATGCCGCCGGTTTTGGAGAGTACGGAAAATGGTAGTCAAGGTTGGCATCAACGGCTACGGCCGCATCGGTCGCAACGTCCTGCGTGCACTGTACGAGAGCGGCCGCAAGGACATCCAGATCGTGGCCATCAACGATCTCGGGCCGGCAGAGACCAATGCGCACCTGACGCGCTATGACACCACCCACGGCAAGTTCCCCGGAACCGTCGTGGTCGAGGGCGAGTACATCGTCGTCAACGGCGACAAGATCAAGGTGCTGGCCAACCGTGATCCCTCCAAGCTGCCCTGGGGCGAACTGGGTGTAGACGTGGTGCTGGAATGCACCGGTTTCTTCGCCAGCAAGGACAAGGCGGCGCTGCATCTGCAGGGCGGCGCCAAGAAGGTGGTGGTGTCGCAGCCGGCCGGCAATGACGTCAAGACCATCGTATACGGCGTCAACCACAAGACGCTGGTGGCCGCTGACCAGATTGTTTCCAAC
>JBFJJW010000130.1:0-9168 GCA_041612095.1 Solimonas sp.
GACGGCACGCCGATGGCGAAGCTGCTGCAAAGCAAGGGCGTGATTCCGGGCATCAAGGTCGACAAGGGTGCCAAGGATCTGGCCGGCGCGCCCGGCGAGACCATCACCGAAGGGCTGGATGGCCTGCGCGAGCGTCTGGCGCAGTATCACGAGGCGGGCGCGCGCTTTGCCAAGTGGCGTGCGGTGATCACGATCGGCAACGGTATTCCCAGCGACTACTGCATACACACCAACGCCCACGCGTTGGCACGCTATGCGGCCCTGTGCCAGGAAGCCGGCATCGTGCCGATTGTGGAGCCGGAAGTGTTGATGGACGCCGACAACACGATCGAAGTCTGCGAAGACGTGACCAACCGCACCCTGGCCGCCGTGTTCCGCGAACTGCGTCAGCAGCGCGTGCTGCTGGAAGGCATGATCCTGAAGCCCAACATGGTGATCGCCGGCAAGAAGTGCCCGACGCAAGCTGATCGTCAGACCGTTGCGGTGGCAACGCTGCGCACGCTCAAGCGTCATGTGCCGTCGGCGGTGCCGGGCATCGCGTTCCTGTCCGGCGGCCAGTCGGACGAGGATGCGACCGCGCATCTGGATGCGATGAACAAGCTCGGGCCGAACCCCTGGAAGCTGACGTTCTCCTACGGCCGCGCCTTGCAGGCTGCGGCGCTGAAGGCCTGGGGCGGCAGCAATGTGAATGCCGGCCGCAAGGCGCATCTGCATCGCGCCAAGATGAATGGTCTGGCTGCGCTCGGCCAGTGGACGGCCGCGCAGGAAAAAGCGGCGTAAGTCGGTCTAGCCTTATCCGGCCGCCTGACGAGTAATCGCAGGCGGCTTTTTTGTATGCGGAGATCCGGCATGAAAGCCATGCAGTATCGGCGTTACGGTGGGCCCGAGGTCATCGAGCTTTGTGAGCTGCCGCGCCCGGTTGCGGGGCCGGGGCAGGCACTGATCAAGGTCGAAGCCTGTGCACTGAATCCCAAGGACGCCCTGACCCGTGGCGGGAAGTTTGCGCGCCTCGCCGGGCCCACCTTCCCCAAGGGGCTTTGCTACGACTACGCCGGAACGGTCGCGGCGGTTGGTGCCGGTGTAACGGATGTGACGGAGGGCGACGCCGTTTACGGCATGCTCAATGGCTGGAACGCCTGTGCAGCTGCCGAATACCTGCTGGCCGGCGCCGACGAGCGCGCTCCCCGTCCTGGGACCGCTTCAGCCGGTGCGGCTGCCGGCCTGCCGCTGGCGGCGCAGACGGCGTTGCAGGCGCTGCGCGATCTGGGTGGGGTGGGGACGGGCAGTCGCGTGATGATCCATGGCGCCTCGGGTGGCGTTGGTACGCTGGCGGTACAGATCGCCAGGTGTCTGGGCGCTGAGGTGACCGCACTCTGCGGCGCCGAAGCTGCGGGTCTGGTGCGCGGCCTCGGGGCCGATACCGTGCACGATTACCGAATCACGGCGCCCGCCGCGCTGTCAGCGCAGTTTGATTGCATATTCGATGTGTTCGGCAATCAATCGCTGTCGGGCCTGTGGTCGCGATTGGCGCCGCGAGGGCGTTACGTCAGCACCGTGCCGAACCTGCGCAACTTCCGTGATCATCTGCTGACGCGGTGGTGGCCGGGTCGCCGCGGTCTGCTGGTGGTGGTGAAGTCGCGGCGCGCGGATCTGGAGCTGCTTGCGAACTGGGTAGACGCCGGTCAGCTCAAACCGGTGGTGGCGCAAGCCTTGCCGTTGGCGGAGATGCGCAGGGCGCATGAGCTGATTCAGTCCAAGCGCACTCACGGCAAGATCATACTGACGGTGGCGTGACCGGGCCTTCCCTGCAATGCGCGGCACTAGGCGTTGCGCGTCTCGTCCATCATCGCCAGTACCCGTCGCTCGGCCCAGCTGTTCAGGCTCAGATTCTGGATGAAGCCGCAATGACCACCGTGCTGCGGGGTGTTGAGGTAGCGCACGGCGCCGGCAATCCGAAAGCCACGAAAGTCCTCGTAGGGAACCACGGGGTCGTCCTGCGCGGTAATCAGCGCCAGCGGCGCCGGCGCCGCCTCCAGCAGCTCGGGCGTCAGCGTGTAGGCCTTGAAGTAGGCGTCGAGCTCGTCGTACTCGGTATGGTCGGCGACAAACCGCACCGTGATGTCGTGCAGTCGTTTGGGTTCTACCAATCCGTCGAGACGCAGATCGGGAAAGGCCCGCTGCTTGGCGGCGACGGTCTTGCGCCACTTGTCTGCGAAGTACAGTCGGAACAGCAATGGCCCCTCATCAATGGCACGTACGGTCGCAGCGGGATTGATGGCTGGGCAGATGCCGATGGCCAGATTGGGCCGGACCCCTGCAGGGGGGCCGTACAGGCCCACACGCAGGGCAAAGTTTCCGCCAAGCGAAAAGCCGATCACGAACAGCGGTTGCACCGGGTCCAGGGTCTGCACGGTGCGGATGGCGCCGATGACCTCGCGTATGCGCGCGGAATGAAATACCTCGCGGTTGAGGTGGTGGGTGCCGCCGTGGTCGCGCAAATTGAGGCGAAATACGTTGTAGCCGGCGGCGTACGCCGCGCACGCCATCGAGTACAGATAGGTGGAATCATGGCTGCCTTCCCAGCCGTGGATCAGCACCACCAGACCTTTGACGGGCGTGTTTGCGGGCTGGCGCGAATGCTGGCCGCTCAGGCGGATGCCGTCGCCGGCGTCGAGGATGTGAGCCTGGGCCGCGGCTTCCATCTGAGAACCCTGTGCCAACCAGCGGCGACGACGCGGGCTCTTGGTGGCCAGCACGGACTGAATCTGTGCATGCCGGATCAGCCAGGGCGGGTGGAAATCGTCGAGGCTCATAGCAGGCGGTCGAGGATGCCCTCGTAGATGCGGGCGAGGCGATCGAGGTCGGCGACGTTCACGTGTTCATCGGTCTTGTGGATGCTGTCGTTGACCGGACCGATCTCCACGGTTTCCGCGCCCCAGGGTGCGATGAAGCGCGCGTCCGACGTTCCGCCGCCGGTAAACAGGCTGGGCGTCAGCTGCGTGACGCCGGCAATGCTGGCGTGCGCGGCTTCGATCAGCGGGCCATTGCGAGTCAGGAAAGGTTCGCCGCTCAGCCACCAGTCGGCCTCAAAGCGCAGACCGTGCCGGTTCAGAATCTCGGTAACGCGGGCCTTCAACTCCTCGGCCGAGGACTCGGTGCAGAAGCGGAAGTTGAAGATCAGGTCGGCATGACCGGGGATGACGTTGTTGGCGCCGGTGCCGGCCTGCAGATTCGATATCTGAAACGACGTCGGCGGAAAGTGCGCGTTGCCCTGATCCCATACGGCGGTGCTGAGCTCCGCCAGCGCCGGCGCCAGGCGATGAATCGGATTGTCGGCCTTCTCGGGGTAGGCCACATGCCCCTGCTTGCCGAGCACCTTGAGGTTGCAGCCCAGCGAGCCGCGACGACCGATGGTAATGCGATCGCCCAGCTGCGCCGCTGCGGTGGCCTCGCCAACGATGGCGTAGTCCGGCGTGATCCCGCGCTGCTTCAGCACCTCGACCACATGCCGCGTGCCGTGCCGTGCCGCACCTTCTTCATCGCTGGTGATCAGATAGGCGAGGGTGCCGGAGATCGGCCTGCGCGCCAGCAGGCGCTCGGTGGCCACAATCATGGCGGCGATGCCGGACTTCATGTCTGCGGCGCCTCGGCCATAAAGCACGCCGTTGCGGATTTCCGGTTCGAACGGGTCGGACTGCCATAGTTCGCGTGGGCCGGGCGGGACGACATCGGTATGGCCCGCCAGGATGAACAGCGGCGCGCCCTGGCCCAGCGTCGCCCACAGATTGGTCACGCCACCCGCGTCGATCCGTTCCAGCGAGAAGCCGAGCTTCTGCAGGCGTGCGCCTATGAGTTCGCAGCAGCCCGCATCGTCCGGCGTCAGCGAGCGGCGGGTGATCAAGTCAGTGCAAAGCGCGAGTACGGCGCCGTCATCGGCCATGAGTTCAGTCAATCAGTAGGAAAGGCGCGGAAGATTCTACCGGGACGTGTGGACGAGCGAGAATCTGGCGACAATGGACCTACCTACTCCACGGAGCTCGTGATGGATGCCATGGCGCCAATCGCCACTGTTGCCCACGTGATTCAGCTGTCGGTGGCACCGGTGTTTCTGCTGGGCGGTGTCGGCGCAATGCTGGCCGTGCTGACCAACCGCCTGGCGCGCATCGTCGATCGTGCGCGGGTGCTGGAGGCGGAGCTGCCGGGTGCGGCACCGGGGCGCGTGGATACCTTGACCAAGGGATTACGGCGCATGGCCGCACGCGCGCGCCTGACCAGCTGGGCGATCAGCTTCTGCATCGGCTGCGCGCTGCTGATCAGCAGCGTGATCGTGGCGCTGTTCGTGGGCTCGTCGATCGACTGGAATCTGTCGACCGTGATCGCCTCGCTGTTCGTCAGCTCGATCCTGTCGCTGATCTGCGGCCTGCTGTGCTTTCTGCGCGAGATCTATCTGAGCACCCGATACCTGCGCATCGGCGCTCCGGAGCCGGAGCACTCGACGCCGGGGGCCAAGGTGGTGCCGACCCAGACCGGCCAGCCGCCGGCCTGAGTCGCCCGCCCGAGCCGGGCTCCTTAGAGATCGCGCAGCAGCGCGTTGATGCCGACCTTCTTGCGGGTCTGCTCGTTGACCCGCTTGACGATGACAGCGCAGTTCAAGCTGTAGCGCTCGCTCTTGGGCAGACTGCCTGCGACAACCACGCTGCCCGCCGGAACGCGCCCGTAGAGAATCTGATCACTTTCGCGGTCGTAGATGGGCGTGCTCTGGCCGATGAAGACGCCCATCGAGATCACGCTGCCCTTCTCGACGACGACGCCTTCGACGACCTCTGAACGGGCGCCGATGAAGCAGTCGTCCTCGATGATCGTCGGCGTTGCCTGCAAGGGCTCCAGCACGCCGCCGATGCCGACGCCGCCGGACAGATGGCAGTTGCTGCCGATCTGCGCGCAGGAGCCGACCGTGGCCCAGGTATCGACCATCGTGCCGCTGCCGACGTAAGCACCGATGTTGACGTAGGACGGCATCAGAATGGCGCCGGCGGCGATATGTGCGCCCTTGCGTACGGCAGCCGGCGGCACTATGCGTGCGTTCTGGGCCTTGAACTGGGCCTCGCTCCAGCCGGCGTACTTCAGCGGAACCTTGTCATAGCCGTGCAGACCGCCCATCTCGATGGTCTGGTTGTCGTGCAGGCGGAAGTACAGCAGGACCGCCTTCTTCAGCCATTCGTTGACCTGCCAGCCGGAAGCGGTTGGCTCGGCGACGCGCGCCTCGCCGCGGTCCAATAGCTGGATGGCGGCCTCGACGCTGCTGCGCAGTGTCTCGTCGGTCTTGTTCAGCGTCTCGCGGGCGTCCCAGGCGGATTCGATGCGGGCTTTCAGTTCGTCGTTGGTCATGAGTTCGGAAAATGCAGGGAAAAATCAGGCTTTGTCGCGGCGGTCCAGCGTGCGGACCAGCACCTCGCGCAGCTCCTCCAGCACCGTCTCGTCAACGATGGGTCGGTGCATGCGGTCGGTGATATAGAAAACGTCTTCGGCGCGTTCGCCGATTGTGCCGATCTTGGCGGCGTCGAGCAGAATGCCGCGCTTCTGGAACACGCGACCGATGATCGACAGCAGGCCGGGTTGATCCGCAGTGATCAGTTCCAGGATGGTGCGGTGACGCGCCTCATCCTGGCTGAAGTAGATCGTGGTCGGCGTGTCGAAGTGCCGCAGGCGCTGCGAGGCGCGACGGTTGATCTCGACGGTGGAGACTTCGGGGTCGCTCAGCACCTTGCGCAACGCGGCTTCGATCTCCGGCCCTCGCATCGGATTGCTGATGGGCGTGTTGTCGCTCTCCAGCACAACATAGGAGTCCAGCACGAAGCCGTCGTCGGTGGTGTTGAGGCGCGCATCAAGGATGTTCAGCCCCAGCCGCGCCAGCACACCACAGGACAAGCCGAACAGGTGATCTCGGTCGCGGGTGTAGATGAAGACCGTGGTGCCGCGGCCGTCCACGGCCTTGACCAGTACCAGCGGCAGGTCCTGCTCCTTGACCGCGACGATGGCCGGCAGGTGCCAGGCGAGCTCGGCGGGCGTATGGCGCAGGAAGTATTCACGATCGAAGCGCTGCCACTGTGTTTCGATGACCTCCGGGCTGTAGCCGCTGTCTCGCAGCAACACCAGCGTGCGCTCACGCGCTTCACGGATGCGCTCGGCCTCGGCAGCGGGCTTCTCGGTGCCGCTGTCCAGCACGCGCGCGCTGTACTTGTACAGGTCCCGCAGCAGGGATTCGCGCCAACTGTTCCATAGCGCCGGGTTGGTGCCGCGGATATCGGCACAGGTCAGCAGGAACAGGTAATCGAGGCGGCTGCGCTCCTCGACCTTGCGGGTGAACTCGGTGATGACGCTGGCATCGCTCAGATCCTGCTTCTGCGCAGTCAGCGACATCAGCAGATGGTTCTCGACCAGCCAGCCCACGAGGGTGGCGTCGGCATGCGAGAGGCCATGCTCCAGGCAGAACTGGATGGCCTCGTGCGAGCCGATCGCGGAGTGATCGCCGCCACGACCCTTGGCCATGTCGTGCCACAGTGCGGCCAGGTACAGCAATTCGGGCTTGGCGAGGCGGCTCATCAGCTCGGAGCAGAACGGCAGCTCCTGGCTGAAGCGCTGCATCGCGAAGCGGCGCGTATTGCGCAGCACGTAGAGGATGTGTTCGTCCACCGTCAGCGTGTGGAACAGGTCGTACTGCATCAGGCCGACGATCCGGCCAAATGCGGGCAGGTAGCGTCCGAGCACGCCGTAGCGATTCATCCGCCGCAGATTGCGGGTCAGGCCGCGGCCTTCGCGGAACATTTCCATGAACAGGGAGCGGGCCTGGACGCTCTTGCGCGCTTCTTCGGTCAGCAGCTTGCCGTCGCGCAGAATCAGCCGCAGTGTCTGCGCGCGGATGCCCTCGATCCGCGGGTGTTGCTGCATCAGCAGAAACGCTTCTATCAGCGCCCAGGGCTGGCGACGAAACACCTCCTCGTCACGGACCTCCAGATAGCCATTGCGAACCTGGAAGCGGGCATTGAGCGGCTCGCTCTTGCCGGAGTCCTTCAGCAGGATGGCTTCCTCGAACAGCTGCAGCAGCATGTCGTTGAGGCACGACAGCGACTTGATCGTGCGGTAGTAGAGCTGCATGAACTGCTCTACGCCCTTGTTGTTCTGGTTATCCTCGTAACCGAACAGCTCCGCGACCTTGATCTGCGAGTCGAACAGCAGCCGGTCTTCGCGACGGCCGGTAATCATGTGCAGTGCAAAGCGCACCCGCCACAGGAAGTCCTGGCCGGCAAACAGCTCGTCGCATTCCTGCTTGGTGAGGAAACCGCGCTCCCGCAGCTCGGTCAGCGTCTGAGCGCCGAAGTGCCGCTTGGCAACCCAGGCGATGGTATGGATGTCGCGCAGGCCGCCCGGGCTCTCCTTGACGTTGGGCTCCAGCTTGTAGCCGGTATCGTCGTACTTGCGGTAACGCGCGGCCTGCTCGGCCTTCTTGGCCTCGAAAAAGGTGTCAACCGGCCAGACCTTGTCCGGGGTCAGCGCCTGCTGCATGCCCTGAAAGAGATCGAAGTCGCCGGTCAGCAAGCGGGCCTCGAGCAGATTGGTGATGACGGTGACGTCCTTGGCGGCCTCGGATACACAGTCCTCGACGGTGCGTACGCTTTGGCCCACCTCCAGGCCGATGTCCCAGCCGAAGGCGGTCATCTGCTCGAGGCCCTTGCGGTGCGTTTCCAGTGCGTCGCCGCTATGCAGTAGCAGAATGTCGATATCGGAGTGGGGCAGCAGCTCGCCACGGCCGTAACCGCCCACCGCCACCAGACACAGATCCGCGGCGCCATCCGGCAGGAACTTCTGCCAGGCGGCACGCAGCACCTCGTCGACCAGGTGGGTGCGCGCGTGGACCAGCGAATCGGCCGGAATGCCTTCGTGGAACAGCCCGTTCAGGCGCTCGCGCCCCCATTGCAGCGTTTCACGGAAGGCATTGATCGAGTAGCCACCCTGCGCCAGACGCGAGCGCACGCGCGGCGCACTGAAGATGCTGGCCGCCTCTTCGTCCGCCAGATCGAACTCAGCGCCCATGGCAGGCTGCCGCCGGGTGAGTGCCGCCGTGGACGGGGATCGCCATTGGCGCAATGTGCGCGCCGGATGTCTGCTGGGGTCTGTTCATAAAAAGCGGGGTCTCGCCTGAACGCTGCGGTGTGTCGGTCAATCGGCAAATCGCCGATCAGAGTTCGCCATTGCGCAGCGTCAGGACTTCATAGCCTTGATCGGTAACCAGCACCGTATGCTCCCACTGGGCCGATAGTGAATGGTCCTTGGTCACCACGGTCCAGCCGTCCGGCAGCAGCTTCACTTCGGGGCGGCCCGCATTGACCATGGGTTCGATGGTGAACGTCATTCCGGACTGCAATTCAATTCCCGTGCCAGCCTTGCCGTAGTGCAGAACCTGAGGCTCTTCGTGGAAAACCCGGCCGATGCCGTGACCGCAGTACTCGCGAACGATCGAGAATCCGCGCGCCTCTGAATACTTCTGGATGATGTGACCGATATCGCCCAGGCGTGCGCCCGGACGCACCTGCTTGATGCCCTCGATCATGGCCTCGCGGGCGGTCTCCGAGACCCGGCGCGCGAGGATGCTCGGCTCGCCTACGTAGAACATGCGGCTGGTATCGCCGTGGAAATCGTCCTTGATCACCGTGATGTCGATGTTGATGACATCGCCCTTCTTCAGCACCTTGGGACCGGGAATGCCATGACACACGACATGGTTGACCGAGGTGCAGATGGACTTCGGAAACCCCTTGTAATTCAAGGGGGCGGGGACGCAGCCGAGTTCACGCACGATGTACTCGTGGCAGATCCGGTTCAACTCGTCCGTGCTGACGCCCGCCTTGACGTAGGGTTCGATCATGACCAGGACCTCTGCGGCGGCCTGGCCGGCGGCGCGCATCTTCTGTTGTTCCTCGGCGTTCTTGATCGTAATAGTCATGGTCGGGCCGGCTTTTCGCACGGCAAACGTTTGTTTTCAAAGGGGCGTCATGGTATAAAGCGCGCCCTTCAAAGGCAATCAGAGCAGTTCTGATAGCTGCGAGGAAAATCCATCCGTGCCGACTTGGGTGATTACACCTGGCACGGTTTGCAAGTAACCCAAGGAGC
>JBFJJW010000131.1:0-9115 GCA_041612095.1 Solimonas sp.
CGGTCTCTCCGGGCTATTTCGTCAACACCGGCATCCACCGCGAGATGCAGGGCATCTTCCGATGGGGCGCAATGCTGGTGTTCGGCATCGGCAGCCTGCTGGGCCTGAGCACCGCCGAGCGGGGTGCGCGCACCCACATCTATCTCGCCAGCTCACCCGAAGTGGAAGGCGTCTCCGGAAAATACTTCCAGAACTGCCGCGAGCACAGCATGTGCCCGCACGCCGAAGACCAGGCCCAGCGCCAGCGCCTTTGGAACGAGAGTGCGCAATTGGCGGGCCTGTGAGATGCGCAAGCATTAGCCCTCACCCAGCGCCAGCACATTGAGAACCCGCTTCCACGCCTAGGGTCGGGGTGTGGTCTCGCGGCCCGTGGCGTCGTAGTAGATCTCCCTGCGCTGGCCATCATCCAGGGACCTGACAACGCTCGCCCACCCAGTGTCCGAACGATTGGCGGGCTGACCCACTGGATCAAGGCACCGTTCTCGCAGTGGCTCCTCCCAACCCCAGACACCGTAATCTTCGAACTGCCTGACGGCGCATCCAGTCTTCGGGTCCGGCGCGAGCCTGCCGTCGGCGGTTGTGTAGCGCGTTTCCAGCAGCTGGCCATAGCGATTGCGCTGGTTCTGCAGCCGCCCTTGCTCAGCCCCCTGAGCATCCAGGTAGGTTTCCGACCCCACTTCACCGAGCGTGTCATAGCGATATCGGATCTGGCTGACCTTGGAGCCATCCAGTACTGCCGCCTCGGCATCTACGCCGACAAATCGCTGTTCGATCATCCGGCCCTGGCCATCAAACAGAGCGTCATGGCCATGAACTCCAACGGCGTTCACGATTGGTTCATAGCCGGCGCCGTAATGGCGAACCTCGATGGCATTGCCCGAGCGGTCATGCCGTGAGCGCTCTATCGCAACGCCATCGGCGCCTTTGACCAGCCGGCCTTGCGTGTCGTATCTGCGCGACTCAATCCGATTGCCGAACACATCAAATTCGTTCTCGTAGTAAGCGCAACCACACTGACCAGCCATCGTCGGTCGTGAATCGGCGCCGAAGTAAGCCACCTTCTTCAGGTTCCCGCCGTCATCGCGATCGAACTTGATTCTGGCGACCCCGTGATAATGCGGGTCGCGTCGCTCATAGGGGGCTCGGTCTGGCCCCAGGAAACGAAACTCGCGGATGTTGTCGGCCTCGTCGAACTCGCGCTGAATGCAATGGCCCCACTTGCTGACGAATGGCCGGTCGTTCCTGTCAAAGAAGCACTCCTCCGGCTCCAGATCCCGCGCGTCATAGCGCTTGCGGCTGATCGCCCCGAGAAAGGAATCGGTCAGCGCGCCCGCAACATCCATTACCCGCACCTCGATCAGCCGGCCCCGTTCGTCGTAATGATTGGAAAGCGCCGCATAACCCGAAGCGACCATATCGGGCTTGCCATCCGCACCCAGCCATTGCACATGAACGGGACGGCCCAAAGCATCGTAGGTAATCCGTTCCGCGGCATATCCGTATCGATTGACGACAGGCTTGCCTTGGGTGTCGAAGTAGGAGGTCTCAATACCATTGCCGCGTTCGTCCCAGCGAGCACGGACCTCGGAGAACCCCTCGTTGGTCATGACGGGTCGGCCCGCTTCGTCAAGGAACACGGTGGCGGTCGGGTTGCCAGACGTGTCAACGCTTGCCCGCCATGCACTGGCCCCCTTCTCCCCGACCCGCGGCAAGCCCTGAATATCAATCAGGCGCTCTTCCGTGCGGTATCCATGGGCGTCGTAGCGCCATTCCGTGACCTCGCCTATCTCCTTGCCTTCATCGTCGAGCGCGCTCTTGCGCACGACCCGACCGCTCCCGTCGTAGTCAATCCGGTAGCCAAAATGATGCTCATTGTTCGGGCGCGGTACACCACGTGAATGCAGAAACTCCATGCGCCGATCACGGCCTTCGACATCACGCGCGAACTGCACGTACTGCACGCCGCCTCGGCTGGCCGCGGTCGAGAATCCGCCCTGCGTGAACTGCGCGAGACCGGACTCGGTGTAGGTGACCACCTCCAGCGTCCGGCCACGCTCATTCAGCCAGGTCTCGCGCGCCAGCGATCCGCCCTGGTGATACGAAAATGCAACGCCACAATAGCGGCTCGCGGGCTGAGCCCACGAGCTGGCAAATTGAAGGCGCCCGCCCAAGAGACCGGTCATGCCTTCCTGCGCGCATCGGCCACTCCCGTTGACGTAGTCCACACGCTCGGGGGGCGACCAGCGCCCATGACGGGTGAGTCGGTAATTCTCGTTGCGTTGGCCGGCAGCCCGGGCCATGACGGGTGTCACGCCCGTCCACACGCCGTGGATGCGCACATAGTCCGCGTAATACGTCACGTGCTGGCGATGGAACAGATCCCAGTACAGTGTTGCTGAAGCACACAGGACCGCTGCGGCCGCTGCGGCCAGCAACCGCTGGCGCTTCCTGCGCTGCGCCTCTCGATTGCGCAGCTCGGTGAAGCCGATGGTCGCCATCGCGGCGATCAGCTTCAGCACCGCCAAGGTGGAATCTGCCCCGGACCTCAGGTCAGCCGCGAGGGGCTCATCGTCCAGCGCGCGGATCGCCGGTGGAAAGGCACTGGCCGGTTCGCCTTCCAGCAGCACGCACAGAATCCTGTGGGGGCCATGCCGCTGAAGGAAGTACTCGATCTCGGCGTTGACATACCTCGATGCTGCCGAGCGCGGCGAACACAGGACGATCAGCCAGCGCGAATCATCCAGTGCGGCCTCCAGGCGTTTGCTCAGGCCGGCTGCCGCCTCCAGCTCTTCCAGATCGCGAAAGACGGGAATCAGCCGCTTCGGCAGACCATGTGCGCGACGCACCGCGGCGGGCAGCGTGTAAGCCTCCAGCGCGCGATGCAATGCGGCCGAGGCTTCCGCATCGGCATGCGCGTAAGACAGGAACGCCCAATACCGCGACGTGTCCGCCCGACGATCAGCGCTGCGCTCCTTTTGTGTGGCCATCCCGCGATCCCTGCGTCGATCACGCCCCCGCTTCCCCTGAGCCAGATGATACCGGCCCTCCGTATGAGTTCGGCCGTGCGGCTGGGGCAGCGCCTGCGGGCGCGGATCGACATGCCACTGAGGGATTCACCGGATTCGCAACCATCCGCTGAGACGTAAGCTCCGTGTAAGAAACGGCTTACGTTTCATTACAGACGCGGCTTACGCGCACACTTATTGGGGATGAATCGCCATGAAGATTTCCGGTAGCCGCAGGCTGCTGCTTGTCAGCGCATTGCTGGCCTGCAGCTTCGCCGTCCAGGCGGCATTCGCACCGACACCCGCATCCGGCACCGTCAGCACTCAGGGTGACCGCCTTGAGTTCTCCGGCGGACCCACTTTAGGCGCCAACGTGTCGCCGACCGCCGGATCACCGGTCTGCGTCACCGGGGCCGTGGAGTGCGAGGTGTACACGCTCACGATCGCGCCGGCGGACGGTTCGCGCTCCGACGTGCGGGTCACGATCGGATGGTCACTGAGTGACAACGATCTGGACGTCTTCATGGTGGATGCCAGCGGTGCCGTCGTCGGCCAGGCGGCATCTTCAGCCAATCCGGAAGTGTTCACGGCGGCCAATCTGGCACCGGGTACTTACGAGATCCAGATCATCCCCTTCGCCGCCGCTGAGCCCGAGTACACCGGCGAGATCCTCCATCTGGGCAAGAGTGCGACCAGCACCCCGCCGGATGTCACGGCTGGCGGAAAGCCGCGGGTGATCGTTGGCGTGATTGACTCAGCGATCAACCCTTACCACGACTTCTACTATCAGGGCGGCCCCAACTACCCGAACGTCGCCCCCAATTCGGTAACGCCGGAGGTGCTCGCCGAACTGGGCGTGAAGCCACAGAACTACATCACCCTGACGCGCACGGGCGACATCGCCAGGGACATCGCGACCGATCAGGCGATCTGGAGCGGCATCCAGCAGGGCGAGCTGTACTGGTTTGTCGGCACCAACGTCATTGCCACCTCGCTGTCGCCGCTGACCGGTGAACCGATGCTGGTTCCCACCATCAACAAGAGCCCGCACGGCGTCGGCACCAGTTCAGCGGTGCTGAAGGCCAATCCCGAGGCGGTGATCTTCTTCGTGGAGGCGGAAAGCGCACTGGGCAGCGCCGCCTCGCATGAGCTGGTGTTTGAACATCCGGCGGTGGACATCATCTCCACCAGCTACGGCGCGGGTATTCCCGGCGTACCGATCGGCACCGGCCTGTTCCTGCCCGAGGTATTCCCTTTTGACAGCAGCCACAAAGCTGTCGTGGAACTGGGCAAGCTGCATTTCTCCAGCGGCGGCAACATGCCCGGCTTCACCCCCGGCCGTGCCGGTGCCGGACCCTGGTGGTCCATCGGCGTCTCCGGCAATGAGGAAGGCACCAGCGAAGGCCGCACCACGACCTCCGGCAACTTCCCGGACTTCGTCTCGGATTTCACCCAGGCCCTGGCCCGGTGCATGGATTGCGAAACCGGGCTGGCTGACTACTCCGGCACCAGCTTTTCCACTCCGCGTGCAGCGGGTGTGGCCTCGCGTGTGCTGCTGGAAGCACGCCGCAAGCTCGGCCACCTGGGCGGCATCCGCATCCATGAGGGCAAGCCGGTGATGGCGGATCGGCAGACGCTGCCGATCAGCAACTGGCTGCTGCGCCGCGCACTGGAACAGGCCGCCTATGTCCCGACATTCGACGAGTACGATCCGGTATCCGCTGTGCTTGATGATCTGGGCGCTCAACCCCTCAACCCGATCGCCCCCTGGCTGCAAACCGGCTGGGGCGATCTGACCGCAGATCCGGCCAAGGGCGTCGTGGAGGCTGCGCTGACCCATCTGGATCTGGCGTTCCGTCCGCGCAGCAAGAGCCAGGGCTTTTGCGACTTCCAGACCGCGATCATCACTGAGCGCAAGCTCTACTGGGATACGCTGGCCGGCACCCAACCCGAGAACGATCCGTTCATCTGGTGTGGCAGCGACCTTCCCCTGACCCCCAGCGGCAATGACCCCGGCGGCAACTTCAATGCCAGTGGCGATGCGGATGGCGATGGCATTGCCAACGGTCAGGACAACTGCCCCGAACACCCGAACCAGGATCAGGCCGACAGCGACGGCGATGGCTACGGCAATGTCTGCGACGCCCCGCTAGCTGATTCAGATGGCGATGGCATTGCTGACGCCAGCGACAACTGCCCCGTCAACGGCAATCCCGATCAGAAGGACACCGGTGGCGACGGCGTGGGCGATGCCTGTGAATCGGCCCCGACCGCCGACGCCCAACCGGGCGCGGGCTCCACGCAGGTCGCCAGCTACGGCGGCCAGGCCGGCCCGTTGAGCACGCCCGTGGTCTGCCTGAACCCCTGTGGCAGCGGCAGTGATGGCTTTGCCACGTTCGAGTTCCGTTATGCGCTGCCGGCTGGCTTCGTCTATGACAGCATCGAATTCCGCCTGAACTCGGAGCCCGGCACGCAATACTTCATCGAGATCTTCGGGCCGGCCGGCAACAGCGTCGGCTACAACGGCACCGAGTTCCTCCCGAGCACCACCGGGGCCACCAGTGGCCAGCTCCTGCGCTGGGGCGACGAGCCGATCAGTGACGGCGAAATATCGGTCTCGCTCGAAAACCCGAACAGCGGCCTGTATCTGATCCAGGTCAAGGAACAGCTGTCCGGGGCCAGCCTGCCGTTCAATGTGACCGTGCATGTCACCTGCCCCACGACCGGCTGCCTGGCCGCACAAGGCAATCAAGCGCCGGTGGCCAGCGACCGCTCGGCAACCACCGCGCAGGACACCCCGGTGACGGTGGCGCTGCAGGCCAGCGATGCCAATGGTGACACCCTGAGCTATGCCATCGTCAGCCAGCCAACCCACGGTGCGGTGACGCTGAACGGCAGCTCAGCCACCTATACGCCGACCACAGGCTATCTCGGCGGCGACAGCTTCACCTTCAAGGCCAATGACGGTCAGGCGGATTCCAACGTCGCCACGGTCAGCATCACCGTGACCGAAGAAGGCGCCGCAGATCCGATGACGGCCACGCTGAGCGCCACCCCCACCAGCGGCGATGTCACCAATGGACCGCTGACGGTCAACTTGACAGCGTCGGGCACCAGCCCCGGCTTTGAGGGCGACACCTTGAGCTACACCTTTCACTTTGGTGACGGCTCGTCGCCGGTCAAGCAGACGACGAACATCGTGCAGCACGCATACAGCCGTGCCGGCACCTTCCGCGCCTATGTGATCGTCACCGATCAGCACGCGCGCTACGCGGTGTCGGACAAGGTGGCCATCACCACGACCAGCACGGTCACGGTCACCGATCCGGACCCGGGCAATACCGAGGCCTCACTGGTCATCGATGCGATCGAGCAGGGCCCTAACGGCGGCCTGCCGGTGGCCGTGACCTTCGACGCCAGCGCATCGCATGCAGCAAGCCAGCGCACCCTGAGCAGTTTCACGCTGGACTTCGGTGACGGCGCGACCATCTCCGGCGCCGATGCGCCGGGCGTGTTCCGTCATGTCTATACCGTGGTCGGCCAGTACACGACGACGCTGACCGTGACCGACAGCGAGGGCGCAAGCTCTACCGCCACCGCAACCGTGACGGTGATCGACAACGCCGAAGAGCTGACAGCACAGCTGACGGTCAGCCCGACGACGGTGGTCATCGGCCAGACGGTCTACTTCAATGCCTGCGCTTCGCTGCCACGCAAGGACATCACCCGCTACACCTTCCGCCCGGCACCGGGCGTCAGCGCAACGCAGACGGTGGTCAACAATGACCATGAAACCGCCTGCCGCTACAGCTATGCCTACCCCGCAGCGGGCTCGTATGCGCCAGAGCTGGTGCTCAACTCGGATGGCCCCAGCGCCCGGGCCACGGTCAAGGTGAGCACGTCCTCGACGGCAGCCCCCGCAACCCGCAACGGCTCCGGCTCCATGGGCCTGCTCCTGCTGCTGCCATTGGCAGGCCTCGCACTGCTACGCCGCCGCAGAATCGGCTAACCGCAACAGCAGTACATGACCGGACCTGAAGCCCGCCTTCAGGTCCGGTTTTTTATGCGCCGCGGCAGCCGGCTCGGCGCCGCGATCTGATCTGCATCCGCGTGCGGAGGATGCGACACTGACCACCCCATCCGTGCACAGGCATCCCGCCATGAATCTGAACCGACTGCTCGCAACCTTAGCGGTGCCGCTGCTATTGGTAGCCTGTACCGGCCTGCCGGAGAACGTGCGCCCGATCACCGGCTTTGATGCCCAGCGCTACCTCGGCACCTGGTACGAGATAGCGCGGCTGGATCATTCGTTTGAACGTGGCCTCGATCAGGTCAGCGCCACCTACGGCCTGCGTGATGACGGCGGCATCACGGTACTCAACCGCGGCTACAAGGCCGCCAAAGGCGAGTGGAAGCAGGCCGAAGGCAAGGCCTACCTTGTCGGCGACCCCAGCGTGGGCCATCTCAAGGTTTCGTTCTTCGGGCCTTTCTATTCTTCGTACGTGATCTTTGATCTCACTGAGGAGTATCAGACCGCATACGTCGCCGGCTTCAATCACGACTACCTGTGGCTGCTGTCGCGCACACCGCAGCTCAGCCCACAGGAGAAGGCGCGCTTCGTCAGCGCCGCGCGCGACAAGGGCTTTGACGTGGAACAGATCATCTGGGTCGATCAGCCGGCTGCACCCTAACCGCAGCCCTGATGCAGCCGTCACCAAGCCCACTCAGTAGCCGCACCCGGCAGGCCTACGAAGAAGTGGCGCGCTGGGTGGCTCAGCGCCACCGCGAGCACGGCCTGCGCGTGCTCGGCATCAACGGCGCTCAGGGCTCGGGCAAAAGCACACTGGCCGAATTTCTGGTGCAGCACCTGCAGGCACATCATCAGCTCAACGTGGTGGCGCTGTCGCTGGACGACTTCTACCTGAGCCGCGCCGCACGCGCCAAGCTCGCAGATGCCGTGCATCCGCTCCTTGCCACGCGCGGCGTGCCGGGAACACACGACGTAGCACGCGGCCGCGAATGCCTGGACCAATTGCGGGCCGGAACGCCCTGCCGTCTGCCCGCGTTCTCGAAAGCGAGCGACGACGTTCTGGATGCCCGTCATGAGCGACTGATCACACAACGACCCGACCTCATACTGTTCGAGGGCTGGTGCGTAGGCACACCGCCACAGACGGACTCGGCGTTGCTGGAGCCGCTGAACGCGCTGGAGCGCGAGGAAGACCCGCAAGGCACATGGCGGCGCCACGTCAATCAGCAGCTTGCGGGACCGTACGCCGACTGGTTCGCCGGACTGGATGCGCTGATCCATCTGCAGGTACCGGGCTGGGCGCAGGTACGCGAATGGCGCGCGCAGCAGGAGCGCGAAACCGCGGCGCGCAATGGTGGTACTAGCCTACTGATGGATCAGGCCCGGCTTGAGCGGTTTCTTCAGCACTACCAGCGCCTGACTGCGCACGCGCTGAGCGCCCTGCCAAGCGCTGCGGACGCCGTGCTGTATCTGAATGCTGAACACGAGGTCGAAGGCTCGCGCTACGTCTGACCCACCGTGGTCGATATCGCAGGCGCTGTTCTCGATTACGTCGTCAAACGGACGATATGTGCCCCAGGATCATTCCTGCATAATCGAGAGAACGATAGCGCAACAGAAATCGAGGGGAGAGAGCCGTGAATGCTTTGGTTTGGCGCCGTCTTGTCGGCGCAGTAGGTGTAATGCTCGCGCTGGTGGCGTGTGACGGCAGCGTAAGCCCGAACCAAACAGCAATCCCGCCGCCAGGCGGCGTGTCGTCCGAACCGCCAAACGAAGGGGTGATCCTCGCCGAGGAGCTCCAGCATATTGTCGAACGCAGCGGGCTTTACTCGCTGCCCACCGACCCGGCCGAAGTGATCACCGCCCTCACCACCTTGCCTAATGGGCTCGGCGACGTCCTCGCCATGCATCTCGGCCGGTACTACCCCACGCCGTACGAATTCACGCCCGGCGTCGGGCCGCTGATGGACCTGCTGCAGGCCCGCGCCAACCTGCTGCTGGGCGGCCAGCAGGTTCCGATGATGTTTGAGAACCTGCAGGACGGCGAGTTCGCCATCCTGCTGCTGCCGGTGGATGCAAC
>JBFJJW010000132.1:0-9113 GCA_041612095.1 Solimonas sp.
AAGAAATCGAACTCCGGTTCGACGGCGTCGGCCGCAGCTGGGGCGGTTTGCGCTGCTTCCGCATCGCTCGCAAGTTGCTGATCAGCGGCGGTCTGCGCCAGCGAGCGCGTGCCGATCATCGCCGCAATCAGCAGCAGTGCCAGCATCAGCTCAAATGCGCGTGCCTTAAGCATTCTTCAATCGCACGTACAGCAGGGTGCCCGCCTTCTTGACGGCGGTGGTGATCGCCGCGTCCAGGTCGCTGCCGCTGGCGACCGGCAACTGATCCACGGCCACGCCCTTGAAGCGGGCGTAGACGGTGGATCTGGCGGCAGCCGGTACGTGCAGGGTATTCAACGGCGTCACCGCGGTGACCTTGAGCTGGCGGTCCGTTACCAGCAGCAGGAAAAAGGTCTTGCCCTGGAACTGCGCGGGAAAGATCAGCGCCGTGCCGGCGGGACGCTGATTCTCCAGCGGGATATAGATGGTGTTCTCGTCCTGTCGGGACAAGGCCGCACCCAGGGCCTGGGCCCGTGTGATGTCGGCATCGGTCAGCAGTGCGTCCTTGGGCAGATAGGCGCGGATACCGGGAAAGGCGGCCTGCACTTCCCGTGGAATCAGGCTGGCCGTGTCCAGCCATTCTCCCTTGCGGTCGGGTGTCGAGCCCGCATGGCCGGGATTGGCCTTGGCCACGGCTTCCTGCGCATTGGGCGCACCGTCGCCATCGGCGTCCAGCGTCGCGATCTTGCCGAACGCCCCGAGATTCATGCCGGCATCCTTGAACTGCTGCCCGTAAGTGTTCAGCGGGGTTCCGCCGCCGTCCTTGTGGCAGGAATTGCACGAGGGCACGTAGCCGAACTGCTGCTTGTAGAGCCGCGCGAAGGCAGGCTCCGCCTGCGCCGGAAGCGAAAACACCAGCAGGCCGGTGAGTGCGGGCACCAGCAGTCTGCGGGGTCGGCCAAGGGAGTACATCGATGCGTTCATGTTCCTCATGCTCAGAAATCAAAGAGTCCCGGTACCTGTTCGCGCATTTGTTCCAGCAGCTGCGGATTGTTCTTCAGCGCGGCCGCCAGATGTGCACGCTGGGGTGAATCCGCTGGCGGCATCAGTGTGCTCTCCTTGTCCGTGCCCCGGTAGCGCGCCCAGTCGAGGGTGTCGCGTATCGCTGCTGTCGCACGTATGCGTTCGGCGACGGCCGACTCATCGTCGCCGGCCATGAAATTCAGGCGCGCACTCGGGTTGCCACGGTGACAGCTGAAGCAGTAGTCGGCAAAGGGCTGCAGGGGCGAGCCCTCGGTCAACTGCAATGGGGGCACACCGAGCGCCACGGGTGGCGACATCTCCGAGGTATCCAGGCAGCAGTATGCCGGCACCGTGGCCGAACCGGTCAGCACCTGCTGCTGCAAGGCCTGCTGCATCCGCACCCGCGAATAGGGGGCCGCGGCGAACAGGGTCTCGGGCAATGAGTCCACCGCCCGCGCCAGGCGCCCATAGTCCTGCCCCGTCTGGTGCAGCAACTGTTCCAGGTCATGGTCGGTAATCAGCGCGGCTACCCCGTAGACGGCGTCCAGATCAGAGGCCGCCAGCGTGCGCCGCGGTGGGCGCGGCGTCAGGGGGTCCAGGTCGCGCGGCAGTTTGGGCAGTTGATCGAACGCGCTGAGATCCTCGTTGCTGCTTGCACCGGCCGCGGTCGCGGCGGCTGACGTGAACGTCCGCGAGAGCCAGTGCCGCAGGCTGCGGCGCTCGGCCAGCGGGTCACGATTGAGCAGATCCACATCAGCAATCGCGATGCCCTCGGCCGGCCAGGCGCGCGCTTGCAGCTCCCGCAGGCGCTGTGCGGCCGGGCCCTGGGGATCGAAGTTGCCGGGGTCGTAGCGGTAGCTCAGCGCCAGACGCAGTATCTGGCGCCTGCAATCCGCGCCGGCATCACCATCGCCACAGCCATCAAGCCAGAGTTGCTGGGTCAGCGCGATGTAGCTGGCGACCTCGGTCAGTTCGTCGTAGCGTTCGGGTGCGGCCAGCGGCTGGCGGATCGGCGCCCCCAGATAGGGCGCGTCACTGCCGCGTGCGGCGACGATGGCCTCCGCCTGCTGCGGCTGGCCATTGGTCTCGTTCCAGGGACGTTGAGGAAAGATGGGCACCTGCCCTTGATGGCAGGTCAGGCACACGGCGCGGCGCGCGTAGACGATGCGTCTCGCGCCGGTCTCGGAGTAGTCCTGCACCAGCTGAAACTCGACACGGCCGGCCCCCTCGTTGTAGCTGATGACCTCGATCTCGTTGGCATTTTCGACAAAGCCCAGGAACAGCTGACCGCGCAGTACCGGGCTCAGACTCGCGTCGGTATTCGGTGGTTGCACATCGCCGGCGACCAAAACCCGCGGGTGAGCAAAATCGGCTTGGGCTTTCAGCAGCGAGCGCCCGAAGGGAATGAACACGGTCACCGGCGGTTGCCCGTCTGGCGACTGCGCAGTGAGCAGCG
Organism: Solimonas sp.; assembly: GCA_041612095.1. Lineage (GTDB taxonomy): Bacteria > Pseudomonadota > Gammaproteobacteria > Nevskiales > Nevskiaceae > Solimonas. Next base: position 2,459 of record JBFJJW010000132.1, read on the forward strand.
CCACCAGTTTCTCGAAGGGGTAAGGCAACCCGTCGTTCTGTGCGATCAGGTGATCGAACAGGGAGCGCGTACCCTCGGGTGGCAGGTCTGCGTTGCTGATGACCTGTGCGGACAGGCGTGGCGTAGCCTCCGTACTCCGGTCCAGCTGCGCGGCACGGTGCTCCACGGACTGCGCCTCGGCGGGCGCCCTTGGCCACAGCAACCACCACGCGCCCGCAGCCGTCCCCGCAAGCGCCAGCATGGCGGCCCAGCGCTTCATGACTGCACCGGGCCTTCGACCCGTCGCGCAGCGTAGGCCAGCGCGAGATAGGAGAGAAATGCAGTCACCGCGAGCTGGCGTGCGTCCGTCATCAGCCAGGGGCCATAGGTATGCGCCGTTTGCAGCAGCGCCAGCGCGGCCGCGAAGATCCACAACCGTCGCGCGGCTTGCGGACAGGCGCGCGCACAGAGCCATACCCCCAGGCCCAGCGCCAACAGCTCAACGATCAGTGCAGCACCGCGGTGCTGCCAGAGCCCCAGACCGACCTTGTGTGCATTGCCCCATAGCGGCAGGTCGGGCACATGCACCAGCCAATCCAGCGCCCAGTGCGAAGCGACCGCCAGCGCGATAATCGCCGCCGCCGTGTAGCTGCGCTGCGCTTTTGCCTGCCACAGGCGGTACAGCAGCCCCAGAGCCAGCGCCCAGATGACGGCCGCAAGCAAGCCGTGGGTATACGGCATGTAGTACAGATCCACCGGAAACGCTTCGGTGTAGCCGGGCACTACCCGCGCCTTCTCTACGCCCACGACCAGCAGCAGGGCCCAGGCCAGATCCACCGCCTGCACCGCAAGAAACAGCTGCCACAGCGGTAGCTGCGGTCTCGCGGCCTTCAGGGCAAAGCTCGCGCCGTAGTGACCTATGAACATCGGAAGGGCCTCCAACCTGTCCGGTGCGGCGACCTGGGCCGCCGCACCGGTCGCGCTTACATGAGCTTGAGGAATTCGCGTAGCGCCAGCTTCTCGTCCGCCGACAGGGACACGCCAAACTGGTGACCCTTGTTTTCGACCAGATCGTCGCATTTCATGAACAGCGGATCATGTGGGTCGGAGCTGGCGAAATAGGCGATCGGGGTTCCCTTGGCCACCGGCAGCTTGATCAGGCCCTGACCGTCCTCTCGGGGCGCAATGGAAATATCGCGGTCGGTCGTGCTGATCTTCTGCGGTCGATGCGGCGTGTCCTTGGGGTTGTCCGACATCATCAGTTCATCGAACGCCGCCTCGAACTGCTTGATGCGCCCGCGCACGGTGTAGTCAATCGTGCCGTCCTTCAGATACGTGAGTTCGCCGATCGCGGTGTTGTGCAGGAACGGCGCCGTGGCCCAGGCCGACAGCAGCGAGAAATTGCGCAGATAGCCGGAGCCGCCGCTGATCTCGCGCTCGCCGCCCCACTCCTTGCCGCCGACGACCGGCAGCATGCGGTTGACCACGTTCTGTACCTTGCCCGCCGCCGGGCGCTGCTTGTAGGTCTCGGAGGAGAACTCCTCCCAGATGTGCCCCTGGCTGTGGTTGTCATGCAGCGCACGGCACTTGTTGGTGCCGATCAGCGTGAACGGCACCGGTTCATCGTTCGAGAGCCAGTCCTGCCCGAACATCCCCTTTTCAACGAACTGGCGCGGCCGCAGCTGACCGGTCCTGGAGTCCTTGGCCAGATACTTGGCCTTGAAGGCTTCGCTGTTGCGCTCGGCCTCGGTGAACTCGTACTGCCAGTAGTCCTCGCTGCCAAACACATGCCCTTCGTAGTAGCGCGCGAGCGCGGCCTTGTCGGCGCGCACATTGTCAGGCGCGAACTTGGAGCTGTGGCAGCCGGCGCATTCGCGCGCAAACACCTTGCGACCCGCGGGTACCTTGGCGAGGTCGATGAAGGCGCTGCCCGGCGTGCCGTCCACATCCTTGGCCTTGAGCAGGTAGGTCGGTCCGCCGGTCAGCAGGAACGCGGCCAGGTCCGGCATCTTGGCATCCGCGTAGTTCCAGGCCTCGCAGTCGCGCGCGCACTGTTCGATGCGGAACGGACGCTGCTTGGCCTTGTCGCCGAAGAACGCGCCGGGCTCGGGGAAATTGGGGGTCCAGCACTCTTCGGTGCACATGCCGATGTTGACGTAGACGCGGATCAGCGCCAGATGTTCGCCGACGCTGTCCTCACCGCCCTTGAGTACGGCGAGGGTCTTGGCTTTCTTCACCTCGCCGGTGACCGGATGCTTCATCTCCTCCTCGAACACGCGCTTGTTCATGAAATCCATGATGTTGTTCTGCGTGCCGGGGTTGTGCTGGAAGTCGCTGGCGACCACCGAGGTGTCGATGGTGCCGACGCGATGCCCGTTCTTCAGCACCTGCTTGGCAAAGTTGTCGTCGGGCACGCCCATCACGTACTGCAGTGGCTGCATCGTGTACTGGTTGCCGATCGTGGCGTGGATGTTCTCCCACTTCGGCTGATTCGGATCCTTGGGCGGGTTCGTGGGGTCGAACGCGACGTGGCACTGCACGCAAGGTCCGCCCAGCACGTAGCGCTGGTTCTTCTTCAGCTCATCCTTGCTGTACGGCGCTGTGGCGGGATCGAATACCACCTTGCCGTTCTCATCGACGGTCGGGTCCGCAAGATACTTGCGGTAACCCAGTACGCCGGAGCTATGCGGGTCCGGGCATTTGTCGTACCAGTTGGTGCTGGCGTCACCTTCGGTGCAGTCCGGATCGTTGATCATGCCCCACTTGCTGAATCGCTCCTTGCGCGTGCGCGTATCCAGCCACGGGTACCAGACGTTCTCCGCGCCGACGGTGCGGGCCAGGTGCAGATACTCCTCGTCCTGATCGCCGAACGTGCCCTTGAACCAGACATCGCGGCCGCGGCGCGCCTGCTCGCGCGCGAGCTGGGCAGCAGCGGGATCGGTCTTCTCCAGCTCCTTGAACAATTGATTGACGTAGCGGCAGCCTTCGGCGTCGTAGCCAGTCGGCTGCGGCTGGTCGCAGGGCGGTGGCGCCTTCTGCGGAATCGGCACGATGGTCCAGGTGATCGGGTCCTGGAACGTGTGGGTGTAGGGCCCGTGACCGGGCTTCCACACCTTGCGCGCGGCCAGCGTCGCGTAGAAGTTGGCGTCGTACCAGGCACGATTCTTCTGCACCTGCGGCGAGCCCTGCCAGACGCCGGTCACCCGATCCAGCCGCACCAGGTCCGCCAGCGATATCGATCGAAAGGTCGCCGTGTAAGGGGCATCGGGGACCGGGTACTTGCCATACTCGGGCCAGAAGTCATCCTTGGGCGCAGCCGCGCCAGCGCTGCATGCCAGTGCCAGCAAAAAAAGTCCTGCCAGTGATTTGCGCACGATCCTGCTCCCCCAGTCGTTCTGCCTTATCGGTCTGGCCTCAGTTTAGGGCCAGATGCCGCAGATTTCATGGCCGCGCGGCGCCGCCTCAACCGCCGGGCGCGGCCTGCAGCGGGACGGGCATCGCCGCGCGGATTGCACTCACGCGCTGCCGCGCGGCGTCTGGCGAGTACGGGATCGCCGGGGAATGTCCCCACACCGGCGCGGGCCAGGCCGGATCGTCGTGGCGGCGAACGATATGGTGCAGGTGCAACTGCGGCACCATATTGCCTAGCGCGGCGACGTTGAGCTTGTCCCCTGGGCAGGCCTGCATCAGGGCCTGCGACACGGCTGCCGACTCCTGCCATAGCAGTTGCTGGTCGCCGGCCGAGAGCAAGTAGATCTCGCGGACAGCCTCGCGCCGGGGCACCAGGATGACCCAGGGATAGCGGGCATCGTTCATCAGCAACAGGCGCGAGAGTGCCGCATCGCCGATCGGGAGGGTGTCGGCGAACAGTCGGGGGTGCAGTTCGAAAGACATGCTCGGTTAGACTCCGCAGATTATTAGGGGAAGCATGGCATGAAGCGCAGCGCACTCGTTGCAGGAGCCACCGGCCTGATTGGCCGGAATCTGCTGGAAAGATTGTTGAAGGACCCGGCCTATACGGATATTCGCGTCCTGGCACGGCGCCCGCTGGAGCTTGAGCATCCGCGGTTGCAGGTCACCCAGACTGACTACTCCGGCTTGGCCGCGCTGGGCGCGGTGCTGGGCGCCCAGGACGTGTTCTGCTGCCTGGGCACGACGCTGCAGACCGCGGGTTCGCGCGCGGCATTCGAGGATGTCGACTACCGCATGGTAGTTGAGCTGGCGCAGGCGGCTCTGGCCGCAGGTTCGCAGCAGTTCCTGGTGATTTCTGCGGCTGGCGCCAGCACGCTATCGCCTTCATTCTATTCGCGGGTCAAGGGGCGCATGGAGTCCGCAGTGTCGGCGCTGGGCTTTGATGCCGTGCATATCCTGCGGCCGTCGCTGCTGCTGGGTGCGCGTACCGACAAGCGGCCGGCGGAAGACTTGGCGCAGCGCCTGTCACCCTATATCGCGCCGCTGTTTGTCGGGCCGCTGGTCCGCTACCGACCAATAGCCGCGACCGAGGTCGCTGAATCGATGCTGGGGCTGGCGCTGCGGGGCCAGCCCGGCGTCCATGTCCACCATCTGCCGCTGTCCGATTAGATCGGCGCCTAGCTGATCGGCTTGGCGAGGCGCTGGCGGAACTCTGCAAACCGTTCAAGTTCGGCGGCGCCGGCTTCGGGGTAGCTGAGATCGAGTTGGCGCAGGCTGCGAACGACGATATCAGCGACCGTGGCGCGCATGTATGGCTTGCTGTCGGCGGGGATCGCATACCAGGGCGCCCACGGCGTGCTGGTTTCGCGTATGGCGCTTTCGTAAGCGGCCATGTAGTCCGCCCAGCGTTCCCGCACATCCAGATCCGCGCCTTCAAACTTCCAGTTCTTGTCGGGCTCATCCAGGCGCGCCAACAGGCGTTGCCGCTGTTCCTCGGGCGAGACATTGAGCCAGAACTTGAGAATCACCGTGCCATTGCGTGCCAGATGCTTCTCGTGGTCGCGGATGGAGGCGTAGCGTGCGTCCCAGAGGTCGTCGAGCTTCTTCGGCAGATTGGGCAGGCGTTGTGGGCCGAGAAACTCCGGGTGCACCCGCACCGCGAGCACTTCTTCGTAGTAGCTGCGATTGAACACGCCGATGCGGCCGCGTTGCGGCAGCGCCCGCGTGGTGCGCCACAGAAAGTCGTGGTCGAGTTCGTTTTCCGAGGGGCGCTTGAACGAGGTCACCTGGCAGCCTGCCGGATCCACGCCCGAGAGCACCGCGCGGATCGTGCTGTCCTTGCCGGCGGCATCCATCGCCTGAAATATCAGCAGTACCGAGTAATGGTTCTCGGCATAGAGCGTGCGCTGCAGGCCGTCGAGCGCCTCGACGCTTTCAGCCAGCAGGTCCTTGAGCGCAGCTTTGGCCGGCGCATCCTTGGGAGGAGCCGTTGGTGCCTGCTCCACACGAAAGTCGCCACTGGCGTAGTAGGGACTGTCAACGACAAACGAGGGGTCCTTGCTCAAGTGGCAGCTCCGCTGTTCCGACGCGCGGTCAATTCGCCGGCCCGGGGACGACGTAGAACAGGATCGCAAAGTAGTGCAGCACGCTGCCGCCGAGCACGAACAGATGCCAGATGGCATGGTGGTACTGCAGGCGCTTCCAGACATAGAAGGCGACACCACCGCTGTAGGTAATGCCGCCGGCCAGCATCAGCGCCAGTCCCCCGGGTTCGAGATTGTCGAGCAGTGGCTCGATGGCGGCGATCGCGCACCAGCCCATGCCCAGATAGATCGCCAGCGACAGCTTCTCGAAGCGGCCGGTCGCAAAGATCTTGAACGCCACGCCGGCGATCGCCAGCCCCCAGGTGACGCCGAACAGGCTCCAGCCCCAAGGGCCGCGCAGCGTTACCAACGTGAACGGCGTATAGGTGCCCGCGATCAGGAAATAGATCAGCGAGTGATCGATGACGCGCAGGACATGTTTGGCACGCGGCAGCGGAATGCTGTGATACAGCGTGGACGCGGTGTACATCATCACCAGCGTGCTGCCGAATATGCTGACCGCCACCAGATGCCAGGTGTCGCCGTACATGCTCGCGCGGGCGACCAGCACGGTCAGCCCGATAATCGACAGCACCGCGCCAAGCCCGTGCGTGATCGCGTGCGCGACCTCTTCGCCCATCGTGTACAGCTTGTCGGATATCGGCAGGCCCATCACCTCATGTGGGTGATGGCTGCCGAGACCCTGGCTGGATTCGCTGCTAATCGGCCTTCTCCACATTCAGCGTTGTGCCATCGACCCGGACCACGCGTACCCGCATGCCGGCCGGTGCGTCCGGGCCGGTGATGCGCCACTGTGAATCATCCACGCGCAGCTTGCCGACGCCGTTGGTAATCGGCTCGGCGAGAGTGAAATCACGGCCTACGTAGGATTGACCGCGGCGATTGAGCAGCGGCTGGTCGCTATCGGTCGCCACCGGCTTGAACTTCCGCCAGGCGACCAGTGCCATTGCCGACAGCACGCCCCACAGCACCAACTCGATCTCGCCGCCGAGCGACGGGACGACCTTGGAGATACCGCCTACCGCGATTGCGGCAGCGCCCACCCATAGCAGCACGAACTCGGTGGGCAGCAACATCTCCAGTATCAACAGGGCAAAGCCCAATACCAGCCAGTACCAGTAGACGAACTCCATGGCGCGCTCCGCTTCAGGTCTTCGGGG
>JBFJJW010000133.1:0-9093 GCA_041612095.1 Solimonas sp.
GGGCAGGGGACGGGGCCGTAACCTCCCATCGACACCGCCGGCTGTCATGAACCGTACCTTTAGTCGAATTCCCACGTTACGGCGATCCAAATCCGGTCAATGGTCAGGCCCAGAAAGCTTCCGGCCGCTCACTAGAACGGTCAGGATGGCTCGCGGTAGTGGAGATCGCAGCAATGACCAGAACGGCGCAGCACCCCTCTTCCAAGCAAGACCCGCCCTACCGAAGGGCGGCACGGTTCGCTGCGCTTGCCGTGGCGATGTCGCTGCCCTGCCATGCCGCCGCAGACGACGATGCGTTTCTGAGCATAGCGGCGCTGCCCAGCGACCTGACCGAGCTTTCACTTGAGCAACTGTTGAACATCGAGGTGACCTCGGTTTCCAAACGGCCCGAGAAACTGTCATCCGCCGCCGCCGCGATCTATGTGCTGACCGGTGATCAGATCCGCCGCTCGGGCGCGCGCCGCATCGCCGATGCCCTGCGGCTGGTCCCCGGCCTTGAAGTTGCGCAAGTCGATGCCAGAACCTACGCAATTTCAGCCCGTGGCTTCAACAGCAGCAGCGCCGACAAGCTGCAGGTGCTGCTGGATGGTCGTACCGTCTATACCCCGCTGACTTCCGCCGTGTTCTGGGATGTGCTCGATACCTATATGGACGACATCGAGCGCATCGAGGTGATACGCGGACCCGGCGCCACGCTCTGGGGCGCTAACGCCGTCAACGGCGTAATCAATATCGTGACCCGCAATGCTCACGATACGGTGGGCACGGTCGTCAGCGCCGGCGGCGGCACGGAAGTGCGCGCGGCCGCAGCCATGCGCAGTGGCGTCCAGGTGGGGCATGAGGGAGCGGTACGCTTCTATGCGAAGAGCGCTGACCGGGACGCATCCGAGTTCACCGATGGCAGCAACGGCGGCGACAGTTCACGTATTACCCAGGGTGGATTCCGGGGTGACTGGGCTCCGCTGTCCGGAAAGAACCTGACCGTGTCAGGCGACCTCTACTCGGCCCGCTTCAACACGCCGCCGACCAGCAGCCAGCCGCAGAATCAGACGACAACAGCAAGCGGCGCGAATGTGCTGGCGCGCTGGGCGAGCGGAGACGGGCAACCATCCGGATGGACGCTGCAGGCCTATTTCGATCACTACCAGCGGTACATACCAAACCTGTACTCGGAGCAGCGCGACACCTTTGACCTCGACTATCAGCAGCGCCTGCCGATGAGTACGGCCAATACCCTGATGTTCGGTGTCGGCTACCGCAACTCGCGCGACCGCACCGGCGAGCCGCCAGAGAATGCGGTGGTGTTCCTGCCGGCTGCGCGCACTCTCGATGTCACCAGCGCCTTTGTTCAGGACCAGCACAGCCTGCTTGACGGTCGCGTGACCATCACCGTCGGCAGCAAGTTCGAGTACAACGACTTCACCGGATTCGAAGCGCAGCCCGGCGTACGCGTGGGCTGGCAGGCCGCCGAGGGCCTCTTCACCTGGGCAGCGATCTCGCGCGCAGTACGCACGCCCAATCGCCTGGATTCCGACGTGGCGATCTATTGCCCACCCCCGGATGGCTTCCCTGGGGCCTGCGGCCCCGGGCTGTTCGGTCTCGGCAATCCAGAATTCGAATCCGAAACCTTGCTCGCCTATGAGTGGGGGCTACGCCTGTGGAGCGAAAGCCAGTTGAGCCTGGACCTCGCGACGTTCTACAACCAGTACGACCGCTTGCGCAGCCAGGAAGGTGCCAACGCAGGCAACCCATTCGGTTCGTTGGGCAACGGTTATCAGGTTGATGGCTATGGCGGTGAACTGGTGCTGGGCTGGAACCCCAGCCCCGATCTAGGCGTTCAGGCCAGCTACAGCCTGCTGAAACTGGATGCCGACGCCAAGCCCGGCAGCACTGACACCTCGACCGGCCGCACGATAGAGGGCTCAAGCCCGCGCCATCAGGCCGGACTCCGGATCTCGGCGCGTCCCGCTGATCGATGGTCGGTCGATGCCTTTCTACGGTACGTCGACAATCTGCCTGCGTATGAGGTGCCTGCCTATACCGAGCTAGACCTGCGCGCCGCGTATCAGCTCAACCCGGCTCTTGAGCTCTCGCTTTCCGGGCGCAATCTGTTGTCGCCTCGACACGCGGAGTTTGGTAGCAGCAATGCCTTGCAGAGCATCGAGCGTAGCGTTTTCGTCGAGTTGCGGTGGGCCTGGTAATGCCGCGATTCATCCTCAGGTCGGCATGGCCTAGGGCCGCGCTGCCGGCCTTGCTAGCGGTGGCGCTGCTGGCGCCGAGCGGGGCGGTGGCGGCTGACGACATGCAGTCGGATCTGTTGGCGCTCAAGGTCAAAGCAGCGGTGCTTTTCAACCTCGCCAAGTTCGTGATCTGGCCAGCAGACAAGCTCGCCGCCGATGGCGCGCCGTTGCGACTGTGCGTGCTGCAACCGGACCCGTTTGGAGCAACGCTGATCGACGCCACCCGCGGCAAGATCGTCAACGGTCATCCGCTGCAGGTGGCGGTGATCAGTCAGGCAGACGAGCTGAGGAGCTGCCACCTGGCGTATACCGCAGAGCTGACCGAGTCGCGGCTGCAGGCGACCCTGTCTGCTGTGGTTGGCAGTTCGGTGCTGGTGGTCCACGAGCATGAGCGGACCCTGCGCGACGGCAGTATTCGCATGTACATCCGTGCCAACAAGGTCAGATTCGAGATCAACGCGGCTCAGGCCGAACGTGAGCGGCTGCAGCTCAGCTCCAAGCTGCTGGGGCTTTCCGATGTGGTGAGGCACTGATGCGGCTGAAGAACGGACCAGGCCTCCGCAGCGTCCCGATACGCATCAAGCTGACTGCACTGATGCTGCTGACGGCTACCGTCGCCTTGCTGTTCGCACTGCCGGCCTTCATCGGTTACTCGTATACCTTGTACAAGGCCGAAGCGATCCGCGATCTGACAGCCACCTCACGTACCGTGGCGGAGAACACCACGGCAGCGCTGACCTTCAGCGACAATCGCGCGGCCGCCGAGACGCTCGCGGCCTTGCGCGCAAAGCAGAGCGTCACCCGTGCCTGTCTGTACCGCCTGGATGAGAATCAGCGCGGGACGCTGTTTGCCGCCTATGAGGCCGAAGGCGCGGCACGATGCTCGCCCACTGGCCAGGTGGAGACGCAGGAGCGCGTTGATACCGACCAGCCGGGAGCGATCGCGGTGACAGTGCCTGCGGCGCTGGCGGGGGAGGCGGTCGGCAGTCTGCATGTGACGCAGAGCCTCGAGAACGTGCGTCACGCCATCCGGCAGCAGATCGCGTTCTCGGCGATGATCCTGGCAGTGAGTTTTGCGTTGAGCTTTGTGATCGCCATTCGAGCGCAGTCGACGATTACCGGGCCAATACTTCAGCTCGCCGAGACCGCGCGCCGCATCTCGGAAACCGGAGACTATTCGCTGCGGGTGTCCGAATCCGGCACCGATGAGCTGGGGCGTCTGGCGTCGGATTTCAACGGCATGTTGCTGCAGATCGCGATCTCGGACGAAAAGGTACGGCGTGGCCGTCAGGCCCTGGCACAGGAAGTGGAGCAAACCACCCGCGCCAATGCGCTACTGGAACAGACACTCGCTGATCTGAGGCGCACCCAGGACCAACTGGTACAAAGCGAGAAGATGGCGTCGCTGGGTGCGCTGGTGGCCGGGGTTGCGCACGAGATCAATACCCCGGTCGGGGTCGGTGTCACTGCAGCCTCGACGTTGAGTGCACGCGTGACGGAGGTCAAGGACCAGTATGACCGCGGGGACCTGCGGCGTACCGAACTGGAGCGCTTCTTTGGTGTCGCCAGGGAATCCAGCCATATCATTCTCAAGAATCTTGAGCGCGCGGCGGACTTGATCCAGAGCTTCAAGCGGGTTGCGGTGGATCAGTCCAGCGACGAACGCCGAACATTCAACCTCAAGACCTGCATTACCGACACACTGCAGAGCATTGCGCCGAAGTACAGCAAGCTCGGTCATGTCATCAGCGTCGACTGTCCAGACCCACTGGAGATGGACAGCTATCCGGGCGCAATCGCACAGATACTGACGAACTTCATCAGCAATTCGATCGCGCATGCCTTCCAGCCAGGGCAGGCGGGCGAGATGCGCATACAGGTGGCCGAGGCGGGTGATGATCTCCTGCTGCGCTACAGCGACAACGGCAAGGGCATCGCTGCCGCTGACCTGGGACGGGTGTTCGATCCGTTCTTCACCACGGCGCGCGGCAGCGGCGGCAGCGGCCTGGGTTTGCATATCGTCTACAACCTCGTTTCTCAAAGCCTGGGCGGCTCGGTTCGTGCCAGCAGCGGCCCGGGTGCCGGCGCCGTGTTCGAGATCCGATTCCCACGTGTGGCCAGGAGCAGGACATGAGCGAGGAACTGCAGTTCAAGGACGAGCCCGAGGATATGCCGGAGGCTGATGCTCCGACCTGGACGGTTCTGATCGTTGACGACGAGCCCGAAATCCACGCCGTAACCGAGATGGCCTTGTCCGATTTTGCGTTCTCCGGGCGCGGGCTGAAGTTTCTTCACGCGCACTCGGCCAGGGAGGCCAAGGACGTGCTGGCCCGCGAAGCGGATATCGCGCTGGTATTGCTGGATGTGGTCATGGAGAACGAACGGGCGGGTCTGGATGTCGTCGAATACGTGCGTGACGAGCTGAAGAACCCCTTCGTGCGGATTGTTCTGCGCACCGGTCAGCCGGGTCAGGCCCCCGAGCTCGAGGTCATCAGGCGCTATGACATCAACGACTACAAGAACAAGACCGAGCTGACGCGTACACGACTGTTCACCACCGTGTATACCGGGCTTGCGACCTACCGCGATCTGGTGGCCCTGGATGCCAATCGCCGCGGCCTCGAGAAGGTAATCGAGGCGTCAGCGCATATCTTCGAACTTCGGTCCATGGATCGCTTCACTCAAGGCGTGCTGGAGCAGCTGTCGGCGCTGCTGTTCCTGCAACGCGACTCGGTGGTGGTACACACCTCCGGCGTGGCCGCCGAGCAGAACGGTGTGCTCCGCATCGTCGCAGCCACCGGAACCTATGCGGGTCTGCTGGGGCGCGATGCCCGGGAGGCGCTGCCGCCGCAGGTGGTTGAGCGCATCGACTCGGCGCGCCGATCGGATTCGGTCACCTATGGCCACGACTATTTCGTGCGTGATCAGCGGAACGATGACGAGCTCATTTTCTATGTCAGTGCCGATGCGCCTCTGAGCATTCCGGATCGCCGCCTCGTGGATCTGTTCTGTCAGAACGTGTCGATTGCGCACCGGAACCTCAGGTTCCTCCAGCGCCTCGTCGGTTCTGAGGACCATTGAGAAGACCGCCTATGGACGACCTGAGGCTCCTGGAGGGGGATGACCTGCCCAGCGTCGCCGGCGCGCCGTGGTGCGTGCTGGTTGTGGACGACGACGAGGAGGTGCATGTGGTTACGCGCCTGGCACTGGAGGGCTTCCGATTCGCCGGCCGTCCGGTCGAGTTGCTGAGCGCCCATTCGAACGCGGCAGCACAGAAGGTGCTGAGCCGGCGACCGGATATCGCGCTGATTCTGCTCGACGTCGTCATGGAGTCCGATCGGGCGGGGCTGGATCTGGTTCGCTTTGTGCGCGGCCGTCTGCAGAACCGGATGGTGCGCATCGTGCTCCGTACCGGGCAGCCCGGGCAGGCGCCGCCGCGGGAGGTCATCACAGAGAACGATATCGATGACTACCGCACTAAAACGGAGCTGACCTTCGATCGCCTGTTCGTGGTGGTCACGGCGGCGCTGAGAACGTATCAGTTGCTCAGCACGATGGCAGAGCATCAGCGCCGGATTTCACATCTGGCAACGCATGACGATCTGACAGGGCTGCCGAATCGCACTCTGCTGCATGATCGGATTCATCAGGCCATGGCCTACGCGCGGCGTTCCGGTCGTCTGCTGGCGCTGCTGTTCATTGATCTCGACGGCTTCAAGTTCATCAACGACAGCTTCGGCCATACCCAGGGAGACGCGCTGCTGAAGGCGATCGCCACGCGGCTGGAGCGCGAAATACGGGCGGGCGACACCGTTGCGCGGCTGGGGGGAGACGAGTTCGTGGTGATGCTCGGCGACGTGGCGGACGCCGATGACGTCATGCGTATGGCCGACAAGCTGCTGCGCGTGCTGTCGGAACCGACGCTGGCGGACGGCCGCAGCCTGCTGGTCACGGCGAGCATCGGCATCAGCATTTATCCGGATGATGGACAGAACGTCGAGGTCCTGCTGCAGCACGCGGACTCGGCGCTGTATGCCGCCAAGCACGGCGGACGCAACCGGGTATGCCGCTACACCCCCGAACTCAGCGCCAATGCCGATGAGCGGGTGCTACTGGAGAACGCGCTGCGCTGCGCCGAAGGGTTGAATCAGTTTGAGCTGCACTACCAACCGCGTTATGAGGTCGGTAGCGGTCGCCTGAGCGGGGTGGAGGCGCTGATCCGCTGGCAGCACCCGCAACTGGGCTGGGTGTCACCCAACCGGTTCATCCACCTGGCGGAGGAGGTGGGATTGATCAACGGCATCGGCGAATGGGTGCTGCGCGCCGCGTGCATGCAGCTGGTGCGATGGCAGCGTGCGGGCTTACCCAGCTTCCGGGTTGCGGTGAACGTCTCCGCGCGTCAGTTCCATGAACAGGATATCGCCGAGCTGGTACGGCGCGTGCTGGACGAAACCGGACTTGACGCGGCGTTCCTGGAGCTTGAGATGACCGAGAACGTGCTGATCAACAACCCCGATGCAGTGCTGGAGCAGTTGCGCTCGCTCAAGCAGCTGGGCGTACAGCTCGCGATCGATGACTTCGGTACCGGGTATTCGAGCCTGAGCTACCTAAGCCGCTACCCGATCGACATCATCAAGATCGATCAGTCCTTCACCTCTCAGCTGGCGACCAGCGATGAGGCGGCCTCGATCACGCGAGCGATCATCGCCTTGGCCAGGGCCCTGCACATGAAGACCATCTGCGAAGGCGTGGAGACAGCCCAGCAATATGGGTTCATGGTCGACAACGGCTGCGATGCGGTCCAGGGGCATTATTTCAGCCCCGCAGTCATCGCCGACGAGCTGGCTGCCATTGCCCAGCGGCACGAGGCCGAGACTGGACCGCGCCCGGTGGTGACTTGAGCGGGCTGCGTGCCGCCATTCAGAACATCTGTGTGTTCTTGACGTCCTCGGCCGCGGTATCGCTGGCGTTGCGTGAAGCAATCCAGTCACCGGTGATCATTTGCTCGTAAGACGCGCCCGGCCCGACCATCGGGTATACCGAGGCCATCGGGTCGATCACCACTTCGAGAAATGCGGGTCCCGGAAACTCGACGAACGCCTTGACGACCGCCGCGAGTTCTTCCTTCTTCTCGACCCGTACCGCGAACCTGTAGCCATCGGCCTCGGCGGCTTTCACAAAATCCTTCTGATGCAGGCTCTTGTCCGAGCCCGCGTAGCGGCTGTCGAAGAACAGGCGCTGCCACTGCTTGACCATGCCGTCGCCGAAATTGTTCAGCACCACAACCTTGACCGGGAGGTTGTAGGTGGTGACGGTTTCCAGTTCACCCAGGTTCATGCGGATGCTGGCATCGCCGTCGATGTCGATCACGATGCGGTCGGGCCGCGCGAACTGCGCGCCGATCGCAGCGGGCAGGCCGAAGCCCATCGTGCCCATCGAGCCGGACGTGAGCCACTGACGCGGCTGCTTGAAGTCGAAGTACTGCGCGGCCCACATCTGGTGCTGGCCGACGCCGGTGGCGACGATGGCCTCGCCTCGGGTCAGCTTATTGATCTCTTCGATGACCGCATGGGGCTGGATATGGTTGCCGCCCCGCTCGTAGTTCATCGCGTGCCGGGTCTTGAGATCGGCGATGTGCGCATGCCATTCGCCGAGGTCCGGCTTGAAGCCTTGCTTGGTCACGTGCTCCATCAGTGCCTTGAGCGCCTGGTTGAGTTCGCCCACGTGATGCCAGTGGACGCGTTTGACCTTGTTGATCTCCGAAGGGTCTATGTCCAGATGCGCAATCCACTTGGCGCTGCGCGCAAACTTGGAGGGTACGCCGGCAACGCGATCGTCAAAGCGTGCGCCGACGGCGATCAGGAAATCGCAGTCGTCAGTGGCGTAGTTGGCGTATGCGGTTCCGTGCATGCCCAGCATCTGCAGGCTCAGCGCATCGGTCGTGTCGGCCGCGCCTATGCCCATCAGCGTCGTCGTCACCGGAATGCCGAAGGCCTGGGCAAAGCGGCGCAGACTGTCAGTGGCCTCGCCATTGACCACGCCGCCGCCGGCGTAGATCAGCGGCCGCTTGGCCTGACGCAGCATGTCGTAGAAGCGGGCCAGATCGTGCTCCGATACGACGCTGTCGTAGACCGACTTGAGCCGGGCGCGATAGCCGGGGATCGGCAGCACGCCTTCTCCCTTGAACGGCCCGGTCCAGTTCTGCACATCCTTGGGAATGTCCACGACCACGGGGCCGGGGCGGCCGGTGCGGGCAATCTCAAACGCCGTGCGTACCGTGGCTTCCAGCTTCCTGGGGTCGGTCACGAGGAACACGTGCTTGGCGGCGGCGCCCATGATCGAACTGATCGGCGCTTCCTGGAAGGCATCTGTGCCCACCGCCGCGGTGGGAACCTGGCCACAGATCACGACCATGGGGATCGAGTCCGCCATGCAGTCCCGCACTGGCGTGACCGTATTGGTCGCGCCCGGGCCGGAGGTCACCATGCAGGCGCCCACCTTGCCGGAGGCCCGCGCGTAGCCCGCAGCCATGAAGCCGGCGGACTGCTCGTTGGCCGGCACGATCAGCGGCATCGGGTCGGGGCCGTCGGCCACGGCGTGGTCGCGGTTGTAGCGGAAGATGGCGTCGTAGGTTGGCAGGATCGCGCCACCGGAGTAGCCAAAGACCACGCCTACGCCCTCGTCGGCCAGGATCTGGACGACCATCTCCGCGCCGGTCATCGACTTGCCGGAAAGGGGGTGGGGGCTGGGCTTCGTGGCGGCGTTCATAGGCTTCCGGTAAACGGCCCCGGGAATGGGCCTTGGGGCGACAGAAAAGGGCGGCGATCTTAGCTTGATTTCGCAGTGCAGCAAA
>JBFJJW010000134.1:0-8972 GCA_041612095.1 Solimonas sp.
CCATTGCTGCTACCTCGGCTTGACCGACAGCTTCCAGCCCTAAAACGACCTTCGCGCGCATCGATTGAATGTCCGAAAGCAGGCATTCACCCAAGCATAGCTACCTCGGAGGATACGAACGAACTGTGCAGCTAAATGCGCGCGTGGCGCCGGCGGAACACCGACCATCTGAGCTGCTACAAGACCATCACCTGCGGGCACTAGTAGCCGGGTATTGCAAATCGCCATCGCGCTATCGTCGAACAGATAACAACTGCGCCCGCGAGGTGTTGCTCTTCCTGGCTGAGGCTGTCGTCGGCGGACTGGCTGCAAAGGATTCGTTGGACAGCCATGTGGACGGCCCGTAGCGCGCATCCAAACGCAGCGGCGGTTTGCTTCTGGACTTACGGCGATGACTTGCCGGCTGCGCTAAAGCCGCTGCGCAAATCCGCATCCACTTTGCGATCGATGCGGTCGTAATACCACTTGAAGGCCTGAACGCCCAGATAGCGAAAGGGTTCCGGTGGTACCGGCCAGACACGGCGTTGCAACAGATCAGAATCCGGGTTGGGGCGTCCCAGAATCCGATCGGCAATCATTCGGCCGTTCAGGGTCGCCTGAGCGATACCGTGGCCGTTGTAACCCATCGCGTAGTAGACGCTGCCCTTAGCTCCGGCAAAGCTGAACGGCAGAAAGTCAAGCGTCATGGCGACCCAGCCGCCCCAGAAGGTTTCAATCTCCAGCGCGGGCAATTCCTGAAAGCGCAGCTTGAAAATGTCAGCCCACTGCCGGAACACCTCCGGTCGGTAGCCAGACGCCAATTTTCCGCCGCAGGCGTAGTGAATGAACTTTGCGCCGCCGACAATGCGGCCCTCAGCGGTGAGCCGATATGACTCCATGGACTCATGCGCGGTATACAGCCCCTCCGCGCCATTCCAGCCGATGGCCTCGCGCTCCCCCGGCGTGAGTGGACGACTCTGAAACAGGCTGACACGTAACGGGAAAACACGACTTTTCAGCAGCCCTAACGTGCTGGGTGCATAGGCATTAGTCGCGAGCAGCACCTTGTCAGATACAACTTGGCCGTGTTCGGTCCTGACGGTGGGCCTATTCGAGGATTTACCAACAACGGTCACAGCAGTTTGCTCATAGATGCGCACACCTGCCGCCAGCGCTGCGCGCCGCAGGCCTAGCACATACTTACCCGGATGCAGATGCCCACCCGCATGCTCCAGCAAACCAAAGCGCGTCATGCCCGGCAAGCGTCTGCGCCGCACCTCGTCCTCGTCTAGAAAACTCAAGCCAATGTCCAAATTGGCGGCGAGGTCGGCAACACGCTCCAGCGGCGCCCTGTGGCAGGGGTGAAGCCCGGCCGTGATGTTGCCCACGGCACGACAGTCACAGTCAATGGCGTATTTTTTTATCGTCTCTTCGGCATAGTGCACAGCGCGATCGGCGAACTGCGCCAGTTCCAGGGCACGCTGCTTGCCGACTGCGCGCACCAGTGTGGGCAGGTCCTTGCCGATGGTGGGCGTCAGGTGCCCGGCATTACGCCCGCTGGCACCCTTGCCACAGTAGTCCATCTCCAGCAGCACCACATCGACACCTGACTCTCGCAGTGCCAGAGCTGCACTCAGTCCCGTGTAACCACCCCCAACGATCACCACATCCGCCTGAACCTGACCCTGAAGCGCCGGCTGAAGATCATCCGGGCTTTGCAGCCACACGCTCGTTTCGGCGAAGTTGAGATCGCCGTTCTGGCCTTCGCGTTCAGGCGCTCTTATGTTTCATACCTATTCATGTAACGCGCCTCAGCCAGTGGCCAGGCTCCTTCGCCTCTGACGCGAGACTGCTTCAGACGATCGTCTAGCGCGGCTCAGCGAGCTGCATCGACCGGGTGACCTTGGGCGCAATTTCCTGTTCACAGAACTGCGCTTCTACCCAACCACCTTCCGAATACAACCGCGTCTGGTCGGCGTAATGCTCAGATTCCGGATTGCTGCTTTGCGCATAGGTCAGCACTGTGCGGGCGTCCGGGCATTCATCCTCGTCAAAACTCACGACCTGGACGAAGCTGGTGCCGAAGGCGACATCGTTATAGCCCTCGGCAGGGTCCCACTCGGCCTGTATGTCATTAAACAGCCCGTAAGACCCATTGCCGCCATGAATCGGAATGACCTCGTCGCCACGCGTGAAAAACTGTGATTCACGCAATGTGACGTCCATATCAAACCCAGCTCCCTTCAAGTCTGAAATGGCATTGGCCAGTGACAGCTGCACAAGCGGATTGAGGATATTCAGACCGGCCGGCGTATTCACCGGGTCATTCACGTTGAAAGGCGTCGCCCACATATCCACATATCCCAGTTGGCTCGCCGCTGTTCCCGAGGGTACGCCGGCAATCAGGGCATTGGCAACGAAACGATTGAACAGCAGGGCGCCCGGGCTGTCGAGATTGTTGGTGCCATCCCAACCATCCAGCGCATCGCAGGCTTCGGCGGTCATAACCACCCCGCCTTGACCCACCATTACCGGGAGCAAACGACACAGCGAAACCAGATCATCCAGCCATAGCTCCGCAGCATTGTTGCGATTGTTGAATAGCAGATCCTGAAGTTGCTGGCGGCTAAAGGTTTTGCCCGGCAAGCCGTCGCTACCGCTCAGGCGTTCCTCGATCATTTTCAAACCGAGGCGGGTACGCATTCTGCGTTCGGTGCGTTCGTCACCGATGATGCGCGGAAAACCTTCAAGCGGCTCATCGGGATTGCTTAGCCAGTAGCTATCATTGGAATTGGAGACATAATCGTTGCGATAAATGTACGGCATGGCCTCCGCACCAAAGCGACCCTCTTCAACAGAATCGCTGTCGGTACCCCAGGCACAGGCACTGCGTGAACCATCCAACACCGGCAGCCCCAACAACGGCCCGGTCACCACACCCAGCACGCTGGAACAGGTCAGTGCTTTTGAATCAGTCACATGAGGCGTCACGGTAATGTCGGCATAAAACGCCTCACCCGCGCGGTCCGCCGCAATGGTGTTGACCCAGGGCAATCCCTGGTTGTGCTTCAAAATCTCATGCAGCTCGCGGGTGGATGACGCTTGGCCTGTCTCAAAGAAGTGATTGATCAAGCGGAAATTGTTCGCGTTGGCATCGGCTATCGCATAGGCCTCCGTGGGTAACCACGGGAACAGTGGCAGGCCCATCAGGTCGTTGAAAATTGGCCCCCAGCGGGTGGTGTACAAGGTGCGCTCGGCGGTGCTCATGCTGCCATCAGCCTGCTTCACTTCCACACTCAGGTTCCATGGGGTCATGGCTTCGGGCTGACCGTCCACCAGGTAACTGGTCGGATCTCCGGGCACCAGGCTCAGACGGTAAGGGGTGAAGCGCCAGGCGCTGGATACGGTATGCGTCCAGGCCAGGTCCTTGTTGTATCCGATCAGCACCAAGGGCAAACCGATGAAGGTCGCGCCGGTCACGTCCATTTTTCCAGGCACCGTCAGATGCGCCTGATAAAAGCGTTCGCCGCCTTTCCAGGGGAAATGCGGATTGCCGAGCAACATGCCTCGCCCGGTTTGGGTCGCATCACTACCCAGCGCGATGGCATTGCTGCCCATCTGGAACTGCTTCCAGCCTTCCTGCAATTGACGCGCGATGTCTTCTGGTGACAGAGCGCTGTCGGCTTGAGCAGCCTGCGACGCCGCCGACAACAGACTAGGATGCGGCGGTTGGGCGTTGCCGATGCCCTGAATGGTCACACCCGTCGAGGCCATGCTGACCAACAGGTAAATATGGCGATAGACATCAATCTCGCTGATTTCACGCACCCAGTCTGCGCCGCGACAGGTCGGGTCTGGCAGATTGTCGATTCCGGTATCGCGCAGATAGCGGTTGTACCCCGCCACATAGCCTTTGGCGATTTCGCGGAATTCCGCGTTGGGGCCATGGGGAGGGGGCATGGCCAACAACTTCTCCACCGTCTGCTGGGCATTGCGCAAGGCAAAGAAGAAGTCTGAGGTCAGATTGTTGTTTATGCTGTAATTGGCTGCGAACAACCAACTTTTGTCCGGGCCGAAATACTTGCTGCGCTCGGCATTGACCGTGACGTAGGTGTTCGCGATGAGACAAAGATTGTCCTCAGCCACAGCGTAGCCATAGCCGTAACCCAGGCCCCGGTAGTCGTCGGCCTTGACATGCACGATACCGTAATCGGTCCAGCGGATATCTGCCTTCATGGCAGAGTCGGACGCTGATCTATCGCCAAGGCTGCTGCTGTTGCCGCAGGCGGTGAGTGCAGCACTGAGGCTTACGAGCATCAGCATCGCGATGCGTTTCACTGGGAGCTGGGTCATGGCGTTTTTCTGCGTCTCTATCGTTGGAGAACTGAAAACTTTGCTTATCGCGTGGCAGCGCGGTTGGGCAGCGCGGGCTTGTTCAGCGGGGATTTCTTCAGCGGCACCGGCAGTGCGGGCAAGCCCAATCCCAATCCCGAGTCGCCGCAGAAATTGGCGTCAGGATCGGCATGAGCAGCCACGATGTCTTCAACCCACTCATAGATCAGTGCCGCCGCTTCCGCGTGGGGGATACTGCGGCCCACGGGCGGCATCATCGCGCCTGGTCGCATCGTCGCCAAGCGCCCCGGCAGAATGGATACATCCGCGGCACCCGGTTGAATGTCGTATTTGCCGAATTCCGCCGCCTTGCCGGCCGCGATCGGCACCTTGCAGATGCCGTTGGGCTGGCCCAGCCGTTCGCCAAAGGCGTTCAGGTGCAGACCGGAGTTCTCGGCATTGCCGCCTGCCTTGTGGCAGTGCATGCAATTGACTTCGAGATAGGCGCGCGCGCGCAGGTGCTTATCCTTGGCTGAATCCGGAAGTTCCCCGCTGTCGCCCGGCACATCCCATTTCACCAGACGGCCCAGATTGGTCGGGCCATCCGGCAAGTCCAGCCAGCCCTTGGTCTGCAGATAACTCAACTGGTTGACGGTCCCAACATCCGGATAAGCGTGGTCGCGGTTCAGATTACGCACCTTGGGTCCGATGGGCGCCGCCCCGGCTTCGAGATCATCGCCGCCGTGGCACAACAGGCATGCGCCCGCGTGGGGAACGGCATAGCGCTCGGTCGAACCGGTGTGGCGTTTGCCCTGCTCGTCGGTGTAATCCCAGGCGACCGCGACGGTATCGCCCTCGATCTTAAGCTCGGCGACCGGCTGGCCCGCTGCGTCCTTGGTCCAGCGATAGGGCAAGCCCACCCAGTAGACGCGGCCATCCGCACGGGCTCGCTTGATCAGCAGACGGGTTTCGACGATATCGACGGTATCGCCCTTGGGGAAGCTGAAGGTCTTGGCGATCACCGTGCCCACGGGAAACTTCAAGGCCGCCGCATTGCAATCGAAATTGGTCAGCGTGTCGCAGTGATCCGGATCCTGGTATTGGATTTTTTCCGCGCGGCCACCGTCGCCAACAGGCAAAAAAATGATTCGATCCTTGACCGCGTAGTCAGTGAACAAGGCCGTATTCAATTCATACGCGGCAGCCTCGCCGACGGGGTTCAGGCGCGGCTCAGCGGGGTCCTCAAACAAGCCGTAGTCAGACAGGCGCGGGCAGTTCACCTGATCGATGGCCTGCTGATTGCGCTGACCGGCGCGCATCTGGCCGCAGATCCGCGCGACCTCCTCAGGGCTCTTGCGATCGTTGTTACCCGCCACCTCGAACCTGCGCGGCAACTCGGGCGCAAAGGCACTGAGTTGCGCAGCCGGCATGACGGGGCAATCCTGCGGCGGGTCGTAGGTGGTCGGCGCCAGCAACACCTCGGGGGTGATATCGGCGGTGCGCATGTTGAGTTGCGCGTAGTTGTCCACGCGCAAGCCCAGCGCTCCTGTAGACTCGAAATGATTGTCGCGGAAGCAGAGTCCCATACCCGGCTGCTTGGGGTCACCCGATGCCTCGTACTTCCAGGCATTCCAGCGGCATTGCGGGCGCGGATCGAACTGGTAGAAATTAGGGCGGCCACGAAAATCCACGCGCGGCATGCCGCGATCGGTTTCCTGTGGGTTGGGCCGGTTCAGAGGCACGCCGAAACGATCGGTGGGCACTACGCTACAGTCGTTCGGACCTGAATCACGCGCGCCGTCCCAGAGAATCTGAACCCCTTTGCCGTAGTTCTTTATCTGGATCAGCAGTGGAATCAGCGAGGTGTTGTCCACCACGCAATCCGGGCTGTCGTTCGGCCCAGGCAGGCCCGGCGGCAGACCCTCGATGCCGGTGCAGGTGCTGAATTCGGGCCTGGGCAAGGCGGGTTTCTGGCCGTTGTTGCGCAGCGTGTTGCCGGTGATTTCGACGCCTTCGGGATAAAAGTCGAGCTGGGTCGCTACTTCGTTGGCATCGACGATGCCGTAGTTGAACAGCGCGATGCCGATGGAGTCGTTATCGGTAATTTCGTTGTCGTAGATCCGGATCAGATCCGACGCAAAAACCAGCATGCCGGTGCCCGGAGGATTGGACGCGGCAATCGTGCCGATCGGCGCGAAGTTCGGCGTATTGTTGTGATGGATCTTGTTGCGATGTGCCGAGTTGAACGCGCCGGTATAGATGCGGCTGGGCAGGTCGAAGAGCGAGATTCCCGTTGTGTTGTTCCGGGCTTCGTTCTCGACAAACTCCGAGAAATAGGTGTTCTCGAATTCAAACCCGATGACATTGTGGTAGGCCAGGTTGCGCCGCACCATGGCGTTGCGGCTCTGGCCCACATAGAAACCAGAATCCGAGGAACCGAAGGCAACACTGTCCTCGATCAGCAGGCGATTGCAGAAAACGGGATAGAAAGCATAGGCGCCGTTAGCGGCCCAGCTCTTCATCGAGGCATCGTATTTGGCGGACGCGGGATCGGCATTCGACCAGCCCACGTGAATCCGTCGCACCGTGACATCCTCGGTGCGGAAAATGCGCAGGCCATTGCCCGGAGCGTCGAGAATCGTCAGGTCTTCCAGCGTCATGCCGTTGACCTGATTCAGGGAGATGCCGTCCTGCGCCGGACTCTCGGCAAACGACAGTACCGACTTGCCAGCCCCCGCACCGCGAATGGTGATGCCCTGCTTGCCCGTCATGATCAGGCTGGTGGTAAAGGAAAACTGGCCCGGGCAAAACTCGATGACATCGCCGGCTTCGGCCGCGAAGAAGGCTTTTAGCGCATCCTTTTGAGCTTCGGGCCCGGGGCAGATGCGATGAACGGCGTGCTTGTCCGCTTGCTGCTGCGTCGCAGCACCCAGTGGCGTCGAATTGTCACAGCCGTGAATTGCGCCAATGAACAGGGCAGCGAGCAGCAATTTCAATAACCGGTGGTGGCGCATAGGGTTCGTCACGGATAGGGTCGAATCGGGCATGCTAGTCCGCGGGCGCGCCGCTGTATTGACTCCCGACATGTCAAAATTGACCCGATGCACACATCCGATCCACAACCAGTTCCGAGCCACCGCTCTCGGGCAAAGGGCCGGCCCCGTGGGGGACATAGCTGTGAAATCCACGCTTGAGCGGTCAAGCCCCACGATGAACGTTGCCCATCGATACTCCGTAGCGGCCCATTACGTCCGCCTGCTGACCGATTACTGTGAGCAGCGCGACCTGTCGACTCGAGCGCTTCTGACAGGCCAGGGTCTGAATCCGGGCGCGCTAGATGATCCCAATGGCCGCTTACCATTTGTGGCGTTCGACCGGATGTTGAGCACCGCAGCGGGTCAACTCGGCGACGCTCACCTGGGGTTGCATCTAGGGCAAGCTGCACGCATCGGCCACTTGGGCATCAGCGGGCTATTGCAGGCAGCGTGCAGTAACGGCTGGGAGATGTTGCCCAAGCTGATGCGTTACAGCAGCCTGACCATGACGGCGTTCCGCGATGACTTCGTCGTCGAGGCAGAAAGTGCCACGGTGTTGTGGCGGAGCGAACTGCCAGCAGATATGCAGGTCAGCCGGCACCAGGCCGAACTGAATTTCGCCTTGTCGATCACTCTTGCTTCGCAGCTGGTAGGAGGCGAGGTTCGTCCGCTGCACGTGCAGTTTCGTCACGCTGCAGATTCGGCCCGTGACGTCGTAGAAGCCTATTTTCGGTGCCCAGTGACTTGGCAGGCCGAAGTTGACAGCCTGACCTTTCCTACCGCGCTGCTTCACCGGCCAATCAACATCGCTGCTGACCCGGCTTCGTTGCAGGCGCTGGAAGCGTTGTGCGTGCGGCAGCTAGAAGCCATCCAGAACAAGGCAGATCCGGAATGGCTTCGTGCCACGCGCGCCGCCATCGCAGACGCCTTGCCGGAGGGGCCTGTCGTACTCAGGGCGGTGGCGCTGCACGCGGGCTGCGAGGCCCGTCAGCTACAGAAGCGTCTGGCCGACCAAGGGCTGAGTTTCCGTCGCCTGGTCGATAACGTTCGACGTGAACTCGCCGAGGTCCATCTCAGCTCCACAGACATGAGCCTCGTTGAAATCGCTGTCCGTCTAGGTTTTTCGGAGCAGAGTGCATTCCAGCGGGCCTACCGGCGTTGGTCGGATCTGTCGCCGGGCCAAGCTCGACGCAGCCGCGGCCGCCGATGCGCTGTTGAGTAGCGCAGCGGCTCGGAATCCAATCTCGGTATCGTCAGACCGGCGGCGGAGCCGCGGCGCTCTCTATAGCGGTCATTCACGACTGGCAGCTTCTGGCACTTCAGAGACACTCGCTGACCAAGCCTAAGGGGCGGCTAATCTGGGTATGGGGCCAACACGATCTGGCCAAGACTCGCCAAGATCTGGACCAGAGGCTGTCCCTACGGCCGATGCTAGGTGGCGGCTTCGCAGCGCTGCTTGAGTGCGGCGGCGTGGCGTTCAAAGCCGTCACGCACCTTGCTGATCGGTGCGGCGAAGGCCAGCAGGCCGGTCAGGCGTTCGGTGGTGTGATAGCGCGTGTGGCCATTCGGGAGCGCGAGCAGATACTGCTGGCGCTTGCCGCGCACCAGATGCAGCGTGTGCAAGGG
>JBFJJW010000135.1:0-8833 GCA_041612095.1 Solimonas sp.
CGGTGCTGGGCGTGACCGAGCGCACTGTGCGCCGCGACTGGGTCAAGGCCCGGGCCTGGCTATATCAGGCCTTGTCGGCGGAGCCGGCAGAAGGGGCAGCGCCAGCGCCGGATCTCGACGTGGCGTCGCCCTCGTTGCCGGCCCACTGATGGCGTAACGGTTCCAGCTGCAACAGATAGGGTGCCCCAGCCGGGCCTAGGGCCTCGAAGCGCGACTGCGCACGCGCCAAGATTTCTAACGCCAGTGCGCGGTTGCCTGCGGCTGCTGCCAGTCGCGCGCGCGAAACCTCCAGCAGCGCGCCAAGCAGGTGCACATCGCCATAGCGCGCGTGAATCTGCAGTGCGAGTGCATCGAGTTGCGCCTTGGCATCATCGACAGCACCCGTGGCGCTGAGGGCATCCGCCAGCCCCAGCCGCGCGGCAACCGTGAGCACGCCGTCGGCGCCCGCATATTGCTCTGCCATTGCTGCCGCTTCCTGCAGCAACGGC
The DNA here is from genome assembly GCA_041612095.1 of Solimonas sp. Taxonomy (GTDB): domain Bacteria; phylum Pseudomonadota; class Gammaproteobacteria; order Nevskiales; family Nevskiaceae; genus Solimonas. Next base: position 489 of record JBFJJW010000135.1, read on the forward strand.
AATGCTTCCTCAGCGCGCCGCAGTTGCAGCAGGGTTTTGCCGAGGTTGCTCTGCAAGGCGGCCATTGCAGCGGAAGGGCCGTACAGTTCGCGACGTAACACCAGCGCGCGATAGAAGATTTCAACCGCGACCTCCGGCCGTTGTCGACGTAATTCGGCGGCGGCCCAGTTGTTGAGGGTGTTTAGCGCATCTGCGCTGCGCGCCAAGTCCAGAGCGTCCCAGATAGCCTGCGCCTGTTCGAAGTACTCGATCGCCTGCTCGTTGCGACCCAATTGGAAGTAGGCGATGCCGAGATTGTTGATCAGTACACCGGTGTCGCGGTGATAGCGCCCGGAGGCGGCAAGGCGTTCCGGCAGCGCAGTTAGCAAGGTGTCCAGCGCGCGTTCCGGGTCACCTGCGGTGCGTTCCAGCTGGGATTGCAGCAGGCGGCTGGCCAGCAGCTCGGACCGGTAGGTCTGTGGCTGCGTGTTCCAGTATTGCTGCGCTTCGAGCAGCAGTTCGCTGGCGGCCTCTGCCTGATTCTCGCGGAACTCGATCTGCGCCAGATCGTGTTGCGCCATCGCGCGCTGCGCTGGCTCGATCGAGCGAAGCCCGTTCAGCAGTTGGGTCAGCAACGGGCGTGCGCCAGCGTAGTCATTCAGATAGTAGTAGAGGTCGGCGAGTGCCAGCAGCATTTCCGAGTAGCGGCCGGGATCACTGCTGAACTGCCTTTGCAGGCGTGCGGCGGCCTGATCCAGTACCGCCTTGGCGGTCAAGGATTCGCTCTGCGGCTGCTCGCCTGCGGTGCGAAACATCAACATCAGATACTGTCGCACGGCGTCCGCGCGTTCAGCTTCGCGGCGAGCCAAGTCGCGCTCTATCGCCGTTTCGCGCGCCTGCCAGATCACGCCGGCCAGCCCAACGAGCAAACTCGCGAACAGCGCGGCGGCGCCAGCGAACCACCAGCGATGCCGGCGCAGCGTGCGCCCGATCCGATAGCTCAGGGCGCCACCGCGTGCGCGTACCGGGCGACTCTCCAGATGGGCGCAAAGGTCGTCTGCCAGCGCATCGACGCTGTGATAGCGCGCGTGTGGATCAGCGCGTAGCGCGCGCAGCACAATGCTGTCGAGGTCGCCACGCAGCATGCGCCGCTGTGCTGGGTCGTTGACGGCAGCGCTAGGCAAAGGCACGTCGGCGCTGGCAAGTCGCTCGAGCGCTTGCATCAGCGGCAGGCCGCCAAGCTGCCACAGCCGCTGGCCGCTCAGCAGCTCATGAAGGATCACGCCTAACGCGTAAACGTCGGTCGCCGCTGAAACCGCTTCGCCGCGCAGTTGTTCCGGCGCGCAATAGTCGGGGGAGGCCCGGATCACCTGAGTCACGTCGCCGGGCTGCGTCAGGTCAAGGTGCTTGGCAATGCCGAAATCCAGCAGTTTTATACGGCCCTCCGGCGTGACCATGATATTGCTGGGCTTGAGGTCCCGGTGAACGATCAGGTGCTGATGGGCATGGCTGACGGCTGCGCAAATCTGCAGAAACAGGTCGATGCGGCGCAACAGCGGTAACGTCGCGGCATGGGTGTCGAGCCGCTGGCCGGTGACGTACTCCATGACGACATAGGGCATGCCGCTGTACTCGCCGCCGTCGAGCAGGTGGGCGATGCCGGGGTGCTGCAGCCGGCCAAGTATTCTGCGTTCGGCGGCAAAGCGGCTGCGGTCGTCGTCGCTGTCTAGACGGGTGAGCAGTTTCAGGGCGGCTTTCTGCTCAAAGTCTCGGCCGGCTCTTTCAGCGAGGTAGACCTCGCCCATGCCGCCGCGTCCCAGCAGCGCGCCGATGCGCCATTCACCCACTAGAGTGCCCGGGGACAGCAGCGGCGTCGCTTCGTGAGCGGCGCCGACGTCCTTGAGAAAGTCTGTACTGTGGGCCGCCGCGTCGAGTAGTTGCTGGACCTCCGCTAGCAAAGCGAGGTCTTCCGCGCATTCGTTCCGCAGGTAGCGCTCGCGCTGCTGTTCGGGGAGCTCTATGACCGCGTCGAATAGGGACTCTATGCGCGACCAGCGCTGTGCTTCTTGCATGGGAGGGGATGCCGCACGTTGTTATTGATTTTGACAAAGCCTCGCGCACGACAGCCGCGCGGTGCAAGCCCTGATGCCGGGGATCAGGCCGGTTTGGTCAGTACGGCGTAGTAGAAGCCGTCGTGGGCGCCGCCGGGCGCAATCCGGCGCCCGAACTCGGTGGCCTCGCCCCAGGCATCCGGCATCGCGCCGGGCACGTAATCTTCGGCCTGCGACATGAAGCGTGAAATGATCTCATCTCCTTCCGCACGCAGGATCGAGCACGTCGCGTAGACCAGCCGACCACGCGGGGCCAGCATTGTCCACGCCGCGTTCAGCAGTGCGAGCTGCGTGTCGTGCAGCGCCGAAATATCGGACTCGCGGCGCAGCCACTTGATGTCAGGGTGGCGGCGAATGACGCCGGTTCCGGAGCATGGCGCGTCCAGCAGAATGCGGTCGTAAGCCGTGCCGTCCCACCAGTGGGACGGTTCTCCGGCGTCGCCAACGGTGACTTCGGCGGAGAGCTTCAGGCGCCGCAGGTTCTCATCGATGCGGACCAGGCGCTGCGGGTCGCTATCCAGCGCGTGCACGACGACGTCCTCGCGCTCCAGCAGGTGCGCTGTTTTGCCCCCCGGCGCCGCGCAGGCGTCGAGCACTCTCAGGCCGGGCTGGAGGTCCATCAGGTCTGCCGCGAGTTGCGCCGAAGCGTCCTGTACCGACACCTGGCCGGTACTGAAGCCGGGAATTCTCTCGACGGCGCGCGGCTCATCAAGCTGCACCGCATCCGCAACGTGCGCAACGGGCCTGGCGGCGATGTTCATTTCCGCCAGGCGCTTCAGATACTCGTCGCGCGAAAGGCGTCGGCGGTTGACGCGCAGCGTGAGCGGCCCCTGCACATTGTTTGCGGCCATGATGGCTTCCCACTGCTCGGCCCAATTCTGTTGCAGTGCCTTGGCCATCCATGCCGGGTGCGAGTAGCGTGTCGGCGGATAGCTGGGCAACGCCGCCTCCAAGGCCTCGGCTTCGCGCACGTAACGGCGCAGGACGGCATTGACCAGCCCATGGGCATTGGGTCGTTTCAGCGATTCCACCGCGCCGACGGTTTCATTGATGGCCGCGTGCGCCGGAGTGTTCAGGGCGCGGAGCTGCTGCAAGCCGACGAGTATCAGGATATGCACCTCGTCGTCCGGCGGCATCGGCTTTTCCAGCAGCCGTGAGGCAATGTGCTGCAGCACGCTGAGGTCGCGCAGCACGCCATAGGCCAGCGCGCGTGCCATGGCACCGTCAGCTGCTACGTCAAAACGGTTGGTCGCCGACAGCGCATCGTCGAGGCTGCGGCCGCGCAGCACCCGTTGTACGGCACGGGCGGCGGCAGCGCGCAGATTGTGTCGGGTCGGCGAGGGGGCTTTCAGCATGGCGGTAGGGTGGCGGTGCAGGTCCGCCCGCGAACGCGGTCGGGGCCGCACATCATCGCAGGCGCAGCGGGTGCGCGACCAGCGCTGAGATTTCCGACAGGCAGGTGGCGGCAGCTATGGCAGCATATTCGCCCCGGCCTCGATGAGCCGGCCCGTGGAGGAGACCCGCTGTGAATGACCGCCTCAATTGCCGACACCCCGCGCGCATCGAGTTGCTCTGTGCGGCGCTGATTGCGCTGCTGTTGGCGGCGTGTGGCAGCAGCACCGGAACCGGTGACGCCGCCGCTGGCGGAGGCAGGTGGACCCCTTACGAGCGCGCCGAGGACTATGCGGGTGTCGCGTTTCTGCCGACTCAGATGATCACGATGCGGGATGGCGTGCGCCTGTCGGTCAAGGTGGCCCTGCCTGCCGACGCAGACGGCGTGCCTGCCAGCGTGCCGGTGCCGGTGATCCTGACGCAGACCGGCTACGCCAAGAGCCTGGCCAGCGCAGTACCGGCATTTCCGACCTTCAACGACTACTTCATACAGCGGGGCTATGCCCACGTCGCGGTCGATGTGCGCGGCACGGGAGCATCGGAGGGCGACTGGGAGGCCTTCGGCGCCACCGAGCAGGCGGACTATCGCGAGGTCATGGACTGGGTCGCCAGCCAGGCCTGGAGCAATGGGCGCGTCGGCACCTGGGGGCCCTCATTCATGGGTATCACGCAGATCTTTACCGCCGCGCATCAGCATCCGGCACATCAGGCGATCTTCGCCATCGTGCCGATGGCGGATGCCTACCGCGACATCGTATTCAGTGGCGGCCAGGTCAACGTCGGATTCATTCCGCTGTGGATGGGGCTGGTGACGGCACTGGGTGCTGTTCCTGCCGAGCCCACGCCGGAGAGCGTGCCGATCGCGCTTGATCATGTGCTGGATGCTGTCACTGGATTCCAGGTGCCGATCATCGCGCAGTCACTGCTGGGGGCGGGGGGCCTCAATTACGACAGCGATTTCTGGCGTACCCGCTCGCCGATCGAAGTGGCCGACCGGGTCAGGATTCCCACGTTCATAGTGGGCGGGCTCAATGATCTGTTCCAGCGCGGTGAGCCGATGCTGTACGAGGCAATCAGCAAGAACACCACCGCCAAGCTGCTGATCGGCCCCTGGCAGCATCTGGACGGGTCCACCGGTGCCGGCCTGCCACGCGACGGGGTGCCGAATCTCAACCAGATCGCCCTGATGTGGTTTGATCAGTATCTGAAGGACATGCCCGCGGGTGCCGCGGCGGTGCCCAACGTGACCCAGTATCTGTATGGGGAGGAGCGCTACGTCACGGTCGGCGACTGGCCGCATCCGTCGGCGCGCGCCGAGCGCCTGTACCTGCGCGGTGATCGCGCGTTGAGCCTGCAACCGCCGACGGCGGGCGAGGCGGCCAATGTCACGCTGCAACAACCGCTGAACGGCATCTGCTCGACCAGCACTTCGCAGTGGACGGCCGGCATCATCGGCTTCATTCCCCTGCCGTGCTTCAGCAGCGACAACCAGCCCAACGAGTTGCCGCTGCTGGAACTTGCCTACTCGACGCCGGCGCTGGAGCAGGATTACTACTTCAATGGGCCGATTCAGGCCGACCTTTACATTTCGACGACGGCGGAAGACGCCAGCGTGCTGGTGCGCGTCACCGACGTGGCGCCGGACGGCAGCTCGCGCGAGCTCACCAACGGCATCCTCACGGCCTCGCTGCGCCAGGTTGACGCCTCGCGGTCACGCTTTCTCAATGGCCAGATGATCCAGCCTTGGCATCCGTTCACCGAGGCCTCGCGGCAGCCGGTGGGCGCGGGTGTGATCGTGCATCTGCCGGTGGAAGTGTTTCCGACCAGCGCGGTGATCAAGCAAGGGCACCGGCTCCGCGTAACCGTGGGGGCCAGCGATTTTCCGCATGGTCTGCCGCCGGTTGTGGACTTGCTGGATCAGGCGCTGGGTCTGCTGACGGTGCATAGCGACGCCGAGCACCCTTCCAGCATCGTGCTGCCGGTGGTGCCGACGGTCGAGCGCGCGGCGGCCAACTGAGGGTCCCGCCCCCTTCCCGAGGGTTTTCCCGTGGGCCCCATTTACTATGGGGCCGCTCCCCGCTTGGGTGGCAATCCACCCCCTAGTCTGACTACCATCGGCAGATAACGAGAAGGGTTGGGGGTTGGGTCATGTGGAAGCAACTGGCAGCAGGCGCAATGGCCTGCTTGACCGGAGTCGGGTGGGCGGGGGATTTGCCGGCCTTTCCTGCGGACGGATTGCGGACATTTCTGAGCGCCGTGGTTGACGGCGAGGCGCGCCTGCCGCGTCATTTTTCCCAGGAACTCGAGCCCTTGGCCAACCGCAGCGGCAACGGCGCGGTATTGCCGACGCTGACGGTCGTGGCGGGCAAGCTGGGTGACAATCGTTGCGTATACCAGTTCCGGATCGAGACCTGGGTGCTGAGCGAGCCCAGTTCGGCGGCGGCTACCGAGCCGACCGGCGGCCGCTCGATGGTCAAGTAGGCCCCCTGCGACAGCTTGGTGCAGGAAGTCACCGCTGTCGCGGAATACGAGTTCAACGCTCTGGCCGGCCGCGTCATTCGCGGCGCTCCGCGCGCCAATAATCATCAAAGGGAGGCGGTGGTTGCCGCCGTGCGCGAAGCCTTTGAGGGGCAGCCCGGCGCCAACGCGACCACCTACGTCGCGCGCACCTTGGCTGCCAGGGTCAATCTGCGCGCGGCGCCCTCGCTGAAGGCGCCCGTGCGCGCCACGTTGGCGCCGTCCAGCGAGCTGGCGCTGATCGCCACCGCCCGCAGTGACTGGTACTCGGTGCGCAACCGTGGCGGATTCGTGCACCGGTCGGCCCTGCAGTCGCTGGCCCCGACAACGGAAACAGAGAGCGAAGCGCAGCCGATCATCGTGGCCAATGTCGGCAAGGCCTACGTGCCGGTGCGCGACGAGCCATCGATCAGTGGGCGGGTGGTGGCGCGACTGTCCCCGGGTAGCGAAGTGCGCCTCTATGCCGATGCGCAGGGGTGGTCGCGGTTGGCCAACGAGTCCGGATACATCCCCACTAATGCACTCAGTCCCTCTGCTGTGGGTCCGCTATCGGTCGCAGGGGCGACTCGGGTCCGCTTGCAGCGCTAATCGGGGGTAGCCGAGCGGCGGCGCTCACGCTCGGCGAGTATCTCGGCAACACGCCGTTCCCACGCTGCGACCTCGTCCTGGTAATCATCCAGCACGCATACCGCGCAGCCACCCAGGCAGCAATCCGGGCGCTCGGGCCGCTCCGGCAGCTCGGGATCAGGTGGGATGGGTGCGGTCGGCATCGGCATCACATCGCGGCGAAGCGCAGTCCTTCAAGCTTGCGTGCCTGCACGACGGTTGCCGCGTCCTGCGGCTTTGCTCCGGGCCATTGCAGTTGCAGCAGGTCTACGCAGCCGCTGCCAGCCGCCACGCGGATGCGATCCGCATCTGCTTCGACGATGGTCCCGGGGGGCGCAGCGACGGCTGCGCTGCTGGCGCCGGCGCGCCACAGGCGGATACGTTCGCCCCCCAGCTCGCTCCAGGCCACGGGCGCCGGGTTGAAGGCGCGGATACGGCGGGCAATCTCGACCGCAGTCCGTGACCAGTCCACGCGGGCATCTTCCTTGCTCAGCTTGGTGGCATAGGTCGCGCCAAACGCGGGCTGCGGGGTTCGCACCAGATCTCCGCGTTCCAGTCGCACCAAGGCTTCAACAATCAGGGCCGCGCCCTGCGTGGCAAGCGTGTCATGCAGCTCGGCCGCCGTTGTCTGCTCGGTAATGGCGGCTGTGGCGCGCAACAGCATCGGTCCGGTGTCCAGGCCGGCATCCATCTGCATGATGGTGATGCCGGTCTCGGTGTCGCCGGCCTCGATCGCGCGCTGGATCGGTGCAGCGCCGCGCCAGCGCGGCAACAGCGATGCGTGAATATTGAGGCAACCGTGTACCGGCACATCGAGCACGGCCTGCGGCAGGAGCAGGCCGTAAGCCACCACCACCATCACCTGCGGACGCAGCGCGCGCAGCTCCGCCAGCGCCGCCTCGTTGCCGCGCAGCTTCTCGGGCGTGTACAGCGGCAAATTCAGCGCCGCCGCGCGTTCGGCCACGGCGGAGGGCGTCATCCTGCGCCCGCGGCCGGCCGGGCGATCAGGCTGGGTATAGACCCCGACGATCTCGTGACCGGCGGCGTGCAGGGCATCCAGCGCAGCGACCGAGAACGGGGGTGTGCCTGCGAAGACCAGCCTCAAGCGACAGGCCTCACGTCGCCTGCTGCTTGCGCAGTTTCTTCAGTAGACGCTCGCGCTTCAGGCTCGACAGGTGATCCAGATACAGCTTGCCGTCGAGATGGTCGATCTCGTGCTGCACGGCCTGTGCCATCAGGCCTTCCGCAACCAGTTCGAAAGGCTGGCCGTGGCGGTCCAGTGCGCGCAGCCGCAGGTGGTTGTAGCGTTGGACCTTGTCGGACACGCCTGGCACCGAAAGGCAGCCTTCCTCCATTTCCAGGCGATCCGAGGGGTCGACTATCTCGGGATTGATGATCACCATCGGCTGCGGCGCTGCCTGGTCCTCGGCGCAGTCCATGACGGCGAGTCGCTGGGCGACGCCGACCTGGGTCGCGGCCAGTCCGACGCCGGGCGCTGCGTACATGGTTTCGAACATGTCGTCGATCAGCGTCTGCAATGCGCGGTCGAACACCGTTACCGGCCTGGCCTTCTGCCGGAGGCGGGGATCGGGGTGCTGCAGGATCTGTAGAAGCGCCATGTGTTAAGAAACGACTGCCAAAGTTGACGGCAAGCGATTGAGCCGTCTAGAGTTTGCCCATTCAGGCGCAACCCGCGGGGAAGGTATCGCCATGCGCAAGTATACCGGTTCGTACACGCTC
>JBFJJW010000136.1:0-8823 GCA_041612095.1 Solimonas sp.
CGCCGATGTCGGCTGGATCACCGGCCACAGCTACGTGACCTATGGGCCACTCAGCAACGGCGCCACGATCCTGATGTACGAGGGCGCGCCCACGGTGCCGGACGCGGGACGCTTCTGGAAAATCTGCCAGGACCACGGCGTCACGATCTTCTACACCGCGCCAACCGCAATCCGCGCGCTGATGAAGCTGGGCGAAACCTGGCCGGAGAAATACGACCTCTCCAAACTGCGCCTGCTGGGCAGCGTCGGCGAGCCGATCAATCCCGAGGCCTGGATCTGGTATCACCGCGTGATCGGCAAGGAGCGCCTGCCGATCGTCGATACCTGGTGGCAGACCGAAACCGGCGCCATCATGATCTCGCCGATACCCGGCGCCATGGCCACCAAGCCGGGTTCCTGCACCCGGCCCCTGCCCGGCATTGCCATCGACATCGTTGACGAGGCCGGCCAGGCGCTGGGCGGCAACGACCAGGGCGGCTATCTGGTGGTCAGCAAGCCCTGGCCGTCAATGCTGCGCACGATCTGGGGCGACAACGCCCGCTATATCAAGACCTACTGGGGGCAGTTCGAGAATCCGCCGGCGGGCTACCCCAGTGGCGATCGACGCTGGCTGTATGTGGCCGGCGACAGCGCGCATCGCGACGCCGACGGCTACTACTGGATCATGGGCCGCATAGACGATGTCCTCAATGTTTCCGGCCATCGGCTCGGCACCATGGAAGTCGAAAGCGCGCTGGTTGCCCACCCTCGGGTGGCCGAGGCCGCCGTGGTGGGCCGCCCGCACGAGATCAAGGGCGAAAGCATCTTCGCCTACGTGATCTGCCGAGGACCGCGACCGGAAGGTGCCGAGGCCGAAGCGCTCGGCAAGGAGTTGCGCGAGCACGTCGCCAAGCAGATCGGCGCGCTGGCCAGGCCCGACGACATCCGCTTTGCCGACAACCTGCCCAAGACCCGCAGCGGCAAGATCATGCGCCGCCTGCTGCGCTCCATTGCCAAGGGCGAGGAGATCACGCAGGACATCTCCACCCTGGAGAATCCGGCGATCGTCGCCCAGCTCGCCGGCAAAGCCTAGCGGTCAGCCGCCGTCGCCCCGGCGATCCAGCGGCTCCTTGAGGCGCAGCTTGCTGAGATGGTTGTCGACCAGTTCACCGGTCGACGCCATCCGGCCCAGAAAGTAATAGCGCTGCCACGCCTGCTTCAGCGTCGCCTCGTCGCCGGCGCGAAAGCGTTCCATGAACTGCTCGCGCTGGTTACGCCAGGCAAGGTACTGCTCGTTGAGTTCGGCGTCACTGGCCAGATCGTGGATCTCCGGCGTGATCTCGGTCAGCGTCGCGGCCGGAATGGGGAACACCATGCAGAACGGTTCGTCACGCTCCCAGCGGATCTTGCCGGGTCGCGTCAGCTGCCAGTTCATGGTGAACGGATACGGCAGCCAATCGGTTTCGATGACGCCGGTCAACGGCGTTGCACCGTCCTTCACGTGATTGACCGGACCGCTGGCAAAGGTATTCCAGCCCGGCGAGGTGCGGAACATGTATCCGGTGTGGAACGTGAGGATGCCGCGCGTGAAGTTCGACTGGATCAGGTGATCCAGCAGTGGGTAATCATCCAGTGCCTTGAAGCTGAGATCCTTGGCCGCGAGTCCGCCGTTCCACTCGACCTCGAAACTGCACGGCGACAGCACGCACCAGCCATGGGCGTTGGCAATCGACAAGGGCAGACAGCGGTAGGCGTGGCGGTCGGGGAAGTCATCCATCCACTGGCGCTGCGGGCTGGCCGCCACCAACGGTGGGGGCTCGGGTGTCAGTGGATAGGCCTTGAAGCTCGGAATCGTCATTGCGCAGCGTCCCATTCCAGTTCGCAGCGATCGCGTCGTTCGACCGTGCGTGTGTACCAGGCCGGCATTGTGTAGCGAACGCCACCGCTCGCCGCATGAACACCGTGGCAATCCTCGACGCCACCGGTGAAGGCCACCAGCATGCCCGCTCGCGGCTTGATCTGCATCCCGGTGCGCGGGAAGTACAGCTCTCCGGCAGCGAAATTCTCGTTCAGATAAATCACCGAAGCATAGTCGCGATGCGGCGTCTCGTTGGGGCGACCGTCCAGCTGCGCGTTGTCGGCATGCGGCGGCATCGCGATGCCCTCAGGCCAGCACACCAGCTGCACGCCGTCCGAATACAGCGGCGCTGCCTCTGCGTAATGCGCCCTGATCCGCTCGATGGTGCGGACACGCGTACGGTGCATCAAGGCCCGCACCTCGGCCTCCTCGTCCGGCAGTGCACTGACCCAGACAAAGCGATAGTCCCAGTAGGGGTCCCCCGCCGGATTGCGGAACAGTCGATTGCCGGCCGCCAGGCGCTGGAAGCACGCCACGGCCGCGCGACAATCCTCGGGCGCCAGAAAGTCGGGCTGCACCAGTACGCGTGATGATTCCATTGCGACAACACCGCGGTAGTCAGACCCGGGGATGATGCCAGATCGAGCCGGATCGGCGATGCGCAGCCATTCGCGTCAACGATACGCGCTGGCCTGCCGCCTTTGCCCTGCTCGCGCGCTTGCCGCAGAATTTGATCGGGGAGCAATGCGCAGGGAGCACGCTGGGAGACATGGCGAAGCTATCAGCCAGAAACGGAAACGACAGTTGGCCGCTGAATCAGCAGCCGCTGACCATCGGCCGGAGACCGGACAACCCCATCGTCATCAGCGACAGCTTCGCCTCCGGGCGGCACGCGATGATCGGATGGGACGGCGCGCAGTACTACGTCGAAGATCTCAACAGCAGCAACGGCACATTGCTCAACGAGCAGCCGGTAAGCCGCGCAACGCTGCGCAGCGGCGATGTCATCCGCATCGGCACCCGCGAACTGCTGTTTGAGGACGATGCCCCCGAACTGGCCACGCAGGTGCTGTCGCGCCCGTTGCGACCGGAACCGCCGAACTCCGCAGCCGCAGCCCCCGCCACCTCGATCAGGCCGGAGCCCGCCGCGGTCGGCGTCACGCCAGCTGCGCAGCCGCAGGCAACGCCGCCGACGGCTGCAGCGGCGTCGTTGCTGGACGAGCTGGTGGGCTCGATTCGCTCGCATCGTGACCGCGAGCAGCAGGAACTGCAGGCGCTGGAGGCTCGCATCAAGGCCGAGTGGGACAAGACCCTGGCGCTGGCGGAGGAACTCAAGGCCAAGACCGCTGGCGATGCGCGCGTCAAGCGCTTCATCGTCGATCGCCGCGCCCAGGACGTCATGATTCAGCTGCATCGCGGCAACGCCGCGCCGATGCTGTTCCTCACCCTCTCCCTGCGTCACCCGGACAATCCCTCGGGCACGTTGCGGGGCATATGGTTGCGTCGCACCGGCGAAGCGGATCGCTGCCTCGACTCAGCGCAGGCGGTGGGCACCGAGCTGATCCGCGATCTCGCCTTCCTGCTGGCCTGAATGCACTCGCCCACCGGATTGGACTCTCGGACGCGGGCCCACTAGGCTTGGGCGACCCATTCGTCATGGGCATCCAGAAAACTACGGGGATAATAATGAAGAAGACCGGATTGGCTTTCGCGCTGGCGCTAACGCTGCTGTCTGTCACGACCACTGCTAGCGCGCTGCGTTATCCCGGCTTCGGCTGCCAGAAGGTCGTCGTCGAGAACGCACAGGTGAAAAAGCCTCGATATGGCGGCCCATACGCCGTACTAGACCGGCTCTACCAATTGTTTTTCGGCTGCAACGATTACGACAGCTGACCCAATGCGTGCAGGCTGCGCGCGGTAGCGCGCAGCCCGCACGGTCCTAGTTGGAACGTCGCGCCATGAACGCAATGCGCTCGAACAGGTGCACGTCCTGCTCGTTCTTCAGAAGCGCACCGTAGAGCGGCGGCAGGCTCTTCTTGGTGCCGGCTTCCCGCAGCACTGCCGGGTCGATGTCCTCGGCCAGCAGCAGCTTCAGCCAGTCCAGCAGTTCCGAGGTTGAAGGCTTCTTCTTCAGGCCCGGCAGGTCGCGCAGGCCAAAGAACACTTCCATCGCCTCTTTCAGCAGATTCTTCTTCAGATCGGGGAAGTGGACGTCCACGATCTTCTGCATCGTCTCCTTGTCCGGGAAACGGATGTAGTGGAAGAAGCAGCGGCGCAGGAACGCATCCGGCAGTTCCTTCTCGTTGTTCGAGGTGATCAGGATGATCGGACGATGGCGCGCCTTGACCGTCTCCCGCGTCTCGTAGACATAGAACTCCATCTGATCGAGTTCACGCAGCAGATCATTCGGAAACTCGATGTCGGCCTTGTCGATCTCGTCAATCAGCAGCACCGGCGGCGTATCGCATTCAAACGCCTCCCACAGCTTGCCCTTGATGATGTAGTTGCGGATGTCCTTGACGCCCTCGTTGCCGAGCTGTGAATCGCGCAGACGCGAGACCGCGTCGTACTCGTACAGACCGTGCTGCGCCTTGGTGGTGGACTTCACCGCCCAGTCGTAGAACGGGCGCTTGAGCGCGGTTGCGATCTCACGTGCCAGCTGGGTCTTGCCCGTGCCCGGCTCGCCCTTGACCAGCAGGGGCCGCTGCAGCGTCACCGCCGCATTGACCGCCATCATCAGATCGTCGGTTGCAACGTAGTTTTCAGTGCCTTCGAAACGCATGCGAGGTCGGTGTGTTCTTGTGGTGCGCAAGGATCGCACAATTGGCTGCGCTGTCGCGACCGGTGTCGGCTCAGCGCCGCAGGCCGCCTTCGATGTAGTCCATCAGCAGTTCGCGCAGCCGGCTCGCATTCTCCTTGCGCACCAGGCTCGACGCACCGAACGGAGAGCGCCACAGGTAGCTGCGGTATGCAAGGCCATTGTAGATGCTGTTGATGCCGGCGATGAGCTTGAACTTCAGAGCCTCGTCGTCCAAGTGCGGCAACAGCGGGCGAAGCAATCCGAAGGCCAGCGCGACGCTGCGGCGGTGGTACTCGGCCGAGATTTCCTGACCGTCGTGCCCAAAATCCCAGCCGAGTCGCGCTACGAAACGGACCGCATCGGTGCCCAGCGTCGGCTCCTCCAGCATCTCGATCGCCGGACCGTAAAGCGCCTCCAGAACATCACGCAACGCTGGCCGGTTGCCGGCGACGAGCGCATGGAGCCGCGGCAGCGCACGCGCCTCGAACCATTGCTGCAGCATTCCAGCGATCTCCCGGACAAGGGTCAGGCGATCGCCGAAGTGGTACTGCAGCGCCGACGGATTGGCACCTCCGCTGGCGCGGACGATGCGCCGCAGCGAGACGCTGTTGAAACCCTCCGTCGCCAGCAGCTTCATCGCCTCGCTCATGAGCCGGTCCCGGGTCGGCGGGTCGATCAGCGTCGACTCCACTCCTGCACTGCCACCTCGCTTCGCGCTCACACCAACCCCCTCGATGTCCTTGACAGCATCAGAGCATGCATGATTACATCAAATGTATTAATACAACTGTATTCGGACGCGGTGGCCGCATCGGCGCTGGACGTACCGACAACCTGGAGGAGAAGCGCACATGTACTCGAGTCGTTCGTTCATTGCGATCAGCCGGCGTGGTCTGTGGGCACTGTGGCTGGCGCTCGCGCTGACCGGCTGCGGCAGCAGCAGCGAGGGGATGGTCACCGACCCGGTGCCCAGCCCCGGCATCCCAGAACCGGCACTGGCCGACTCGCTACCCATTGTGTTCGTGCATGGCGCGGCCGGCTCCGGCCAGCAGTTCCACTCCCAGGCCATGCGGTACGTCGCCAACGGCGTTCCGCCGGAACGGATACGGGTCTACGAGTACGATGCCGGCGTCGAGGGGATCGTGCAGGCCGCGGCCGGCGCACACGTGCTGCCGCTGTACCAGTTCCTGCTGGACCTTACGGCCGAGTTCGGCGTCGATCAGGTGTACCTGATCGGACACTCGCTGGGAACCATCGTCTCGACCGAATATCTCGCCAGTGGCTTTGCGACTGGCCCCTTGCCGGTTCCGGCCCCTGCAAACCTGGTGGCCAAGTTTGTGGGTGTAGACGGCATGGTCAGCCCGATCTGCCCCGGCCTGGTCCCCTGCCTTGGAATCTTTGCAGGCCAGAGCACCGTCGGTCTGGGCCAGGACAACGCCTACATCGACCACCAGGCGCATGTGCAGGTGTGTACTTCCGCGGAGTCCTTCGAGGCTCAGTTCGAGTTCCTGTACGGGTTCAAGCCGCAGATCGTCGATATCCAGGCACCAGCCGGCATGGTCAGCATCGCCGGGCGGGCGGTCAACTTCCCCCAGAACACCGGTCGCTCGGGGTCGACGCTGGAGGTCTGGCCGATCGATAGCGAAAGTGGCCATCGCAGCGCGCCGACTCCGCTCGCCAGTTTGGCCATCAGCGACGACGGCCGCTGGGGACCGGTCGAGGTCAGCACCCAGAAACACTACGAATTCCTGATACGCTCCCCCGACGCGGTCGACCACCATTTCTACCTGCCGCGCTTCGAGCGGGACACCGATCTGATTCGCCTGCTGTCCGGGCCGGACGACAGCGACACGCGAACCAACACGCATGTCGGTCCGGGCCACTCTGCTATCGTGATGTCGCGCATGCGCGAGTGGTACGGGGACCACCCGGCGGCCGGCAATGACGTGGTCGAGATCAGCACGCGCAGCCCCGCGCGGGGAAATCAGCCCCCGGTCAACGTGATCACCCCGGCGGTGGGTAACGACACGATAGGCATCCACATTCACGACGATGCGGCCACACCCGGACAGACCACGCTGCAGCCGCTGCCGTACTTTCCCGACCAGGCATTCCAGACCGGCGTCGACGTCTACATGCCGGCCACAGAACCGCCGGACGGTACGGTCACGATCCGCAGCATGGCGCGCGGCAAGGCCGAAGCGGTTCAGACACTCAATTTCCCGAACTGGGCATCTGACCGGCACCGCATCGGAATCGTGTTCAACGACTACGACCGCTAGCTCACTGTTCTGGCCTCGAGCGCCGCGCCCGGATCGCCGTACACTGCGCGTAAGGGCAGCGGCGCCTAGCGTGTGGTCGCGCGCTGCTCGAGAATTTCGACCGCCGGCAGTGCCTTGCCTTCGAGGAACTCCAGGAACGCGCCCCCTCCGGTCGAGATGTAGTCGATGCGGTCGGCCACCTTGAACTTGTCGATGGCTGCAAGCGTGTCGCCACCACCCGCCAGCGAGTAGGCGCTGCTGGCCGCTATCGCCTCGGCAACGGCCTTGGTGCCAGCGGCGAAGCTGTCGTACTCGAACACCCCGACCGGGCCGTTCCAGACGATCGTGCCGCAGGACTTCAGCAGCTCGGCGAGCTTGCGCCGCGTCTTCGGGCCGATGTCGAGAATCATCTCGTCTGCTTCGACGTCATCGGCCATGCGCACTTCGGCATGCGCCTCCGCGGAGAACTCCGGCGCCACCACCACGTCCTCGGGCAGCGGAATATCACCCCCGCGCTTGCGGATCTTTTCAAGTATCGCGCGGGCCTTATCGAGCATCTCTGGTTCGTGCAGCGACTTGCCCACCGGCTTGCCCACGGCAGCGAGGAAGGTGTTGGCAATGCCGCCGCCGATGATCAGCTGGTCGGCGATATCCGCAAGATTGCTCAGCAGGTCCAGCTTGGTGCTGACCTTGCTGCCGCCGACGATGATCGCCAGCGGCTTTCTGGGTGTGGCCAGCGCCTTGCCAAGCGCGTCCAGTTCCGCCGCCAGCAACGGCCCGGCGCAGGCCACCGGCGCATGCTTGGCAACGCCGTGCGTCGACACTTCCGCGCGGTGTGCGGTACCGAAGGCATCCATGACATAGACATCGCACAGCGCCGCCATCTTCCGCGCCAGCGTGTCGTCATTTTCCTTCTCGCCGACCAGAAAGCGCGTGTTCTCGCCCAGCGCGATCTGGCCCGGCTGCAGTTGCACGCCATCAATCCAGTTGCTGATCAGCGGTACGGTACGGCCCAGATGCTCCGAGAGCCAGGCGGCGACCAGGGTCAGCGAATGCTCAGGCGCGAACTTGCCCGCCTTGGGGCGGCCCAGATGCGAGATCACCAGTACCGAGGCGCCCTTCTCCAGCGCCAGCTTCAGCGTCGGCAGTGAAGCGCGCAGGCGCGCGTCGGATGAGATGCGGCCGTTGGCAATCGGTACGTTCAAATCCTGACGAATCAGCACGCGCTGATTGGTGAGGTCGAGGTCGGACATGCGGAGTACGGTCATGGCTTGCTCTGTTCGATTCGTGGGGTTCACCAACAAAAAAGAGGCGGCACCAGGCCGCCTCTTCACTGCTGCATCCTTACTTCGCGGTCGCCAGCGCCACCGTGGTGTCGAGCATGCGGTTGGAGAAACCCCACTCGTTGTCATACCACGCAGCCACCTTGACCAGGCGCTTCTCCAGCACCTTGGTCAGGGTCGAGTCATAGGTGCTGGACGCCGGATCATGGTTGAAGTCGCTGGATACCAGCGGGCCGTCGGAGAAGTTCAGCACACCCTTGAGTTCGCCCTCGGACGCGGCCTTGAGTATGGCGTTGATCTCGGCCACGTCGGTGTCGCGCGCAGCGGTGAACGTCAGGTCCACCAGAGAGACATTGATCGTCGGCACGCGTACGGCGTAGCCGTCGAGCTTGCCCTTGAGCTCCGGCAGCACCAGACCCACGGCAGCGGCGGCGCCGGTCTTGGTCGGAATCATGTTGTAGACCGCGGAACGCGCACGGCGCAGATCCTCGTGATAGACGTCGGTCAGCACCTGGTCATTGGTGAATGCGTGCACGGTCGTCATCTGACCGGCGACGATGCCGATCTTGTCCTGCAGCGGCTTGACCAGCGGCGCCAGGCAATTGGTGGTGCAGGACGCGTTAGAGACAATCTGGTCGGCCG
>JBFJJW010000137.1:0-8785 GCA_041612095.1 Solimonas sp.
CGTAGCCACGTTGTGGGGTGGTTCTGCGTTTGCGGTAACGACCGATGGTTTCGAGATCCCCTACGTCGGGGGCGCGTACTCGTACGAGTTCCCGGACAGTCAGCGCGATTCCGACGATGGCCAGGGTTTCCAGCTGCACTTCGGCTGGCCGCTGAGCGACTACGGCTACTCGCGCTGGGCTGCCGAACTGACGTTCCACAGCCTGGGCCGCGAGCGTGACATCGATGGCCGCAAGGACTACCAGTCGGGCCTGATGCTGGACCTGGTCTATGACCTCGGTCAGCAGGGCCTGGGCGGTGACTACAAGGTCAAGCCTTTTGTACTCGGTGGTTTGGGTGTGGTGCAGGACGATGTGCGTGGCGACAAGCACGAGCACTTTGGCATCAACCTCGGCGGCGGCCTGCTGTTCCCGCTGAACTGGTACGGCATGGCGGCGCGCCTTGAGGCCCGCGTGCTGGGCCAGGACAACGACAAGTCGGTGGCTGGTGAAGATGTCCTGATTGACTATCGTGTCAGCCTGGGCCTGCAGATTCCGCTGACCCCTTTGTTTGCACCGAGCGGCGACACCAGCGTGCCGGCGCAGGCCTGCGAACTGGCGGTGGTCGATCCGGTGACGGGTCGCAGCGATTGCGGCACCGACTCCGATCGTGACGGCGTGCTGGATGGCCTCGACGAGTGCCCGCTGACGCCGGAAGGTACGGCGGTGAACGCACGTGGCTGCCCGGTTGATGTCGGCAACGACGAAGACGCCGACGGCGTGCCTAACGATGCCGATGCCTGCCCGGGTACCCAGCAGGGGTTGCGCGTCGATGCGCGCGGTTGCGCCATTCCGCAGAACATCGTCCTGCGCGGCGTCAACTTCGAGAACGACTCGGCGCGGCTGACGGTTGAAGCCAAGCGTCTGCTCGATGATTCGGCAACGACGCTGAAGAACCAAGCCAACCTGAAGGCACTGGTGGCGGGTCATACCGACAGCAATGGCGCCGATGCCTACAACATGGCGCTGTCTCAGGAACGCGCGCAGTCGGTGCGTCAGTACCTGATCAACAAGGGTGTTGAAGGCTCGCGCCTGACGGCCGAAGGGTTTGGCGAAACGCAGCCGCTGGCGTCCAATGATGACGCAGCCGGTCGCGCCAGCAACCGTCGTGTCGAGTTCCGCCTGATTACCGACTAAGTTCGGATAAGCTGTGGAGGCCACGTGACCCCCGCGGTCACGTGGCCTTTTTTATGAACTCAGCGCTGACCCATGACATTTCGCGCATCACCACTACCTCAGGCGGAGCCGGCTTCACCCTGTGTCAACCTGTGCAAGCTTGATGCTGCCAGCGTTTGCATCGGATGCGGGCGCAGTCTGGATGAGATTGGCGAGTGGTCGGCCGCCAGGGCGGCGCGCAAGCAGGAGATCCTGCGGCTGGCGGCTGCGCGCCGGCGGCATCACATGAACCAGGAGGCTCAGCAATGAAAGTTCTGCCGAAACCCGAGGAGTTCGGCTTCTCGGTAGAGATTCCCACGCGCTGGGCGGACCTCGACGCACTGGGCCACGTCAACAACGCGCGGTTCTTCACCTTTGATGAAACGGCGCGGCTCGACTACTTCGCAGAACTTATGCGTGACGATGACCAGTTCTGGAAGGCGCACGGCCTGATCCTGGCGCGGATCGAGTGTGATTTCATCTCGCAGCTGCGCCACCCAGCACAGCTGCGCACCGGGTTCCGTATCGAGCGGTTGGGGCGCTCCAGCATGAGTACGCTGGCCGCGCATTTTGTAGGCGGCACGGCGGTCGCGGTCAGCCGCGGCGTGGTGGTCTGGTTCGACTACACCAACCAGAAGCCGCTGGCGATACCGGAATCGGTACGGCAGACGATTCGCGCACGTGAAGTGGTGGCCCCGATCGAGAGCAGCTGATCCGGTTACAGCCTCAGTTCGCGAAATTCCTGCGCGGGCAGCGCCGCTTCCCACAGGATGTTGAACGCCTGCAGACGCTGGCGTGCCGCCAACGGGGCGTATGCGTAATAGCGTGCGTCCAGTTGATCGGCGGCGTCACGCTGCAAAAGCAGCTTCTCGTCGACGATCAGATACTCTTCGACTACGCCCTTCTGGTCATCCGCGAGCTGTCGAAAATGCACGCGGCTCGACACCCGACGCCCGAGCTCAACCAGCCGATGGGATTTGCGCATCGCCAGTTCAGGTGCGTTGACCAGCACGCGCAGTCGACTGCGTTCCTGCCGCAGTACGAAGGCCTGCAGCTTGTCGACGAACGCGTCGTCGCCGAACACCCGTGCATCAAGGCTGTGGGAGAGCAGGGCGACATCAAGATGAGCCGCTTCGGCCATCTGCCGGGCGCAATCAATAAATGCCTCAATGCCCGTGACAACGGTGACTGCTTCCTTCTCTGGTTCGGAGTTCGATTCGCTCACTTCAAGACCTATACGCGTTTGGCCTGCTCCAGCGCATTACCGGTATAACTTGCTGGGGTCATCTGCAGCAAGCGCTGCTTTTCGGCCTCCGGCAGCTCCAGTGCCGAAACAAATTCACGAATCGCCTCGCGGCCCACTTTCTGGCCGCGTGTCAGGCGCTTGAGCTGCTCATACGGTTCCGGCAGTCCATAGCGGCGCATGACCGTCTGGATCGCCTCGCCCAGCACCTCCCAGTTCGCCTCAAGGTCCTGTCCCATGCGCCAGGCGTCGCCCTCCAGCTTGCCGACGCCCTTGAGCACGGCCTGATAGGCAATCAGCGAGTAGGCCGCGCCGGAGCCCAGGTTGCGAAGTACCGTAGAGTCGGTGAGGTCACGCTGCCAGCGGGAGATCGGAAGCTTCTCGGCGAGATGCTGGAGTATCGCGTTGGCGATGCCCAGATTGCCCTCGCCATTCTCGAAATCGATCGGGTTGACCTTGTGCGGCATCGTCGACGAACCCACCTCTCCAGCCACGGTCCGCTGCTTGAAGTAACCCAGCGACACGTAGCCCCAGATATCGCGGCAGAAGCCGATGAGGATGGTGTTGAAGCGGGTCAGGGCGTGGAAATACTCGGCGATGTAGTCATGCGGTTCGATCTGGGTGGTCGCGGGCGACTCCGCGATGCCAAGCCCGCTTATGAAGGTCGCCGTCATCTTCGGCCAGTCCACATCGGGGTAGGCTGCCAGGTGTGCGTTCCAGTTGCCGACCGCGCCGTTCATCTTGCCGAGAATCGGCACGCTGGCGAACTGATCGCGCTGGCGCCGCAGGCGCTGCACGAATACCGCCATCTCCTTGCCCAGGGTGGTTGGCGACGCCGGCTGACCATGGGTGCGCGACAGCATCGGTTGCTCGGCGTACATGCGTGCGAGGCCGGCTATGGCTGTAATCAGCTTGTCCAGCAGGGGCAGCAATGCATGCTCGCGTGCGTCCTTGAGCATCAAGGCATGGGACAGATTGTTCACGTCCTCAGAGGTGCAGGCGAAATGGATGAACTCCTTGACGTCCGCCAGCTCCGCGCTCGAACCGATCTTCTCCTTCAGGTAGTACTCGACGGCCTTGACGTCGTGATTGGTCGTGTCCTCGATCGTCTTGACGCGCTGGGCCTCGGTCAGATCAAAGCCCTCGGCGATGCGGTCCAGTCGGGTATTGGCTTCTTCGGACAGCTGAGCGACTTCGGGAATCTGTGGACTTGCGGCCAGGGCCTGCAGCCAGCGCACCTCCACCAGCACGCGATAGCGCATCAACCCGTATTCACTGAAGATTTCGCGCAATTTGACGGTCTTTTCGGCGTAACGGCCGTCAATGGGCGAGATGGCGGAGAGGGAGGTCAGGTTCATAAGTGATTTCTTGGGGCGCAGTGACGGTGACGCGATGCGGAGCCGGCTGTGCGATTTGCTAGTCTGGGCGGGTATTTTATCCGAGGCCGCGGATTGCGCCGCGGAAAGACGCGATGCCTACCCCCCAGTTTCGTACGGAACGTGACAGTCTGGGCAGCCTCAAGGTCCCGGCCGACGCCAGCTGGGGCGCGCAGACCCAGCGTGCGATCGAGAATTTCCCGGTGTCCGGTCTGCCGCTGCCGCGCGCCTTTATCCGTGCGTTGGGGTTGATCAAGGCGGCGGCGGCGCAGACCAACGCCGATCTGAAACGGTTGCCGCGGCGCAAGGCCAAGGTCATCAGCGCAGTCGCCAACGAAGTTGCCGAGGGTCTGCACGACGCGCAGTTTCCGGTGGATGTGTTTCAAACCGGCTCGGGTACGTCCAGCAACATGAACGCGAACGAGGTCATCGCGCATCTTGCGGGTCAGCGCCTGGGTAGCAGCGTGCATGCCAATGACGAGGTCAACTTTGGCCAGTCGTCCAACGATGTCATCCCGACCGCGATTCACGTTGCCGCCGCACTGGAGCTGCAACAGCGGCTGCTGCCGGCGCTGGAGCATCTGCGACGGGTGCTGGCGCGGCGTTCGCGCGCACTGGCCCGTGTCGTCAAGACCGGCCGTACCCATCTGATGGATGCCATGCCGCTGACGATGGGGCAGGAGGTATCGGCGTGGGAAGCGCAGATTGCTCAGTCGATTGCGCGCCTCAAGGCGGTGCAGCCGCGACTGCACCGCCTGGCGCAAGGCGGAACCGCAGTCGGCACCGGCATCAACGCCCACCCTCGATTCGCGCCGCGCTTCTGCGCCGTGCTGTCCCGCAATACCCGGTTGCGCTTTCTGCCCGCCGACAATCTGTTTGCGGCCCTGTCGACCCAGGACACGGCGGCGGAACTGTCCGCTCAGCTCAAGGTTCTGGCGATCGCGCTGATGAAGGTCGCCAACGATCTGCGCTGGATGAACTCCGGGCCACTCGCGGGCCTGGGGGAGATCGAGCTGCCCGCGCTGCAACCGGGCTCCAGCATCATGCCGGGCAAGGTCAATCCTGTGATTCCGGAATCGGTCACCATGGTTGCGGCGCAGGTAATCGGTAACGATACGACGATCACGGTGGCGGCGCAGAGCGGCAACTTTCAGCTGAATGTGATGCTGCCGCTGATCGCGCACAACCTGCTGCAAAGCCTGCACCTGCTGAGCACGTCGAGCCGGCTGCTGGCGGATCGGGCGATCGCCGGTTTTACCGTGCGCGAGGTGCATCTGCGGAAAACGCTGGATCGCAATCCGGTGCTGGTCACCGCGCTGAACGCGATGATCGGCTACGAGCGCGGCGCGGCGATTGCCAAGAAGGCGTATGCCGAGGGTCGCCCGGTACTGGATGTTGCGGCTGAGGAAACCGGCATCGATCGAGCCCGGCTGCGGCGCTTGCTGGATCCGAGGCGACTCACACAGCCACAGGCCCCGGACACAGGCAAAGGGAAACGACGCAAACAGAGGACGTGAACGCGCAGGTCTTGTAGCATGCGCGCCGCACGTTTCCAGTACGAATGACCGCCATGACCACGATACGCCAGGATGATTTCATCCAGTCCATCGCCGACGCTTTCCAGTACATCAGCTACTACCATCCCTTGGACTACATCCAGGCGCTGGGTGCGGCCTACGAGCGCGAGGAGTCACCGGCGGCCAAGGATGCAATAGCGCAGATTCTGACCAACTCGCGCATGAGTGCCGAGGGCCGGCGCCCGATCTGTCAGGACACCGGCATTTGCGTGGTGTTTCTGAAGGTCGGCATGAATGTGCGTTGGGATTCCACGCTCAGCGTTCAGGAGATGGTGGACGAAGGCGTGCGCCGTGCGTATCTGAATCCCGAGAATACGTTGAGGGCCTCGGTGTTGGCGGATCCGGCGGGCGCGCGTCGCAATACCAAGGACAACACCCCTGCCGTGATCCATTACGAGATCGTGCCGGGAGATCATGTGGAAGTGACCTGCGCCGCCAAAGGCGGCGGCTCCGAGAACAAGTCGAAGATGGTCTGCCTCAACCCCTCCGATTCGATCGTCGACTGGGTGCTCAAGACGGTGCCGACTATGGGCGCCGGCTGGTGCCCGCCCGGCATACTCGGCATCGGTATCGGCGGCACGCCGGAGAAGGCGACGGTCATGGCCAAGGAGGCGATCATGGCGCCAGTCGATATCCATCTGGTCAAGGCCAAGGCCGCACGCGGCGAAACGCTCACCCGCATCGAGGCGCTACGTCTTGAGTTGCTTGAGAAGGTCAATGCGCTCGGAATAGGCGCGCAGGGCCTTGGCGGACTGACGACGGTGCTGGATGTGAAGATCATCGACTATCCGACCCATGCCGCGTCTCTGCCGGTTGCGATGATTCCCAATTGTGCGGCCACCCGGCATGTCCACTTCGAACTCGACGGCAGCGGCCCCGTTCGCCTGGAGGCGCCGAAGCTGGAGGACTGGCCGCAGGTGACCTGGAAACCGGATGAGAAGAAGGCCCGGCGCGTTGACCTGGATACCCTGACACCTGAGATGGTGGCCAGCTGGAAGCCGGGCGACATCCTGCTGCTCAATGGCAAGATGCTGACCGGACGCGATGCTGCGCACAAGCGCATACAGACCATGCTCGCCAACGGCGAGAAGTTGCCGGTGGATTTCCGCAACCGGGTGATCTACTACGTGGGTCCGGTGGATCCGGTGCGTGACGAGGTGGTCGGCCCAGCCGGCCCGACAACGGCTACCCGCATGGACAAGTTCACCGAGATGATGCTGGCGCAGACCGGCCTGATCGCAATGATCGGCAAATCCGAGCGCGGGCCCACCGGCATTGAAGCGATCAGGAAACACAAGGCCGCCTACCTGATGGCGGTGGGCGGCGCCGCCTATCTGGTGTCCAAGGCGATCAAGGCTTCGAAAGTGGTGGGCTTTGCCGACCTCGGCATGGAAGCCATCTACGAGTTTGACGTGCAGGACATGCCGGTGACCGTGGCCGTGGACAGTGCCGGCACTTCGGTGCATAACACCGGTCCCAAGGAGTGGCAGGCACGTATTGCCGGCACAAT
This sequence comes from Solimonas sp., assembly GCA_041612095.1. Taxonomy (GTDB): domain Bacteria; phylum Pseudomonadota; class Gammaproteobacteria; order Nevskiales; family Nevskiaceae; genus Solimonas. Next base: position 6,899 of record JBFJJW010000137.1, read on the forward strand.
TGGCAAAATTCCAGTAGTCGTCGCCTAACAGTTAGTGAACATCATGACGCTCAGTTATCGGTTGCTCGGGTTGCTAGGGTTCCTGGCCTGCGTGTTCGGCCTGGCTTTTGCGCTCTACCTGCAGCACTACCAGGGCTTTGAACCTTGCCCGATGTGCATTTTCCAGCGTGTGGCAATGGCCGCAGCAGGCGTGTTCTTCCTGCTCGGCGCGCTGCATGCGCCGAGCGGGGTGGGGCGCTGGGTTTACGCGCTGCTGGCGGCTGCCGGTGCCGCGGGCGGAGCGGCCATTGCCGGCCGTCATGTCTGGCTGCAGAGCCTGCCGGCGGACCAGGTGCCGGCCTGCGGCCCCACGCTGGACTATCTGCTGGACATGCTGCCGGTGATGGAGGTGGTGCAGATGGTGCTTACCGGCGACGGCAATTGCGCCAAGATTGATGCCGCCTGGCTGGGCGTGTCGCTGCCGGGCTGGACGCTGATCGCCTTCGTCGGGCTCGGGCTGTATGCCTTGCTGATGCCGCTGATCGCGCGCCGCAGTTCCACTTTCCAAGGAGGCTGATTGCCGCCATGACTTACGCAACGACCGACCTCTCCGACGCCCATCCCGAAGCCCAGATTGCGGAACCGATCTTCGGTGATTTCGGCGGACTGACTGCTTTCCACGGCCCGATCCGTACGGTCAAGGTATTCGAGGACAACGCCATGGTTCGGGCATTGCTCGAGGAGCGTGGCGAAGGCTGCGTGCTGGTGGTGGATGCCGGCGGCTCCACGCGCTGCGCCATGGTAGGCGGGAATCTTGGACAACTGGGCGTGGACAATGGCTGGGCCGGTATTGTGGTGTATGGCTACATCCGCGACTCCGACGAGATCGCCGAGCAGGCGATCGGGGTCAAGGCGCTCGGCACGCATCCGCGCAAATCAGAGAAGGGCCTGCATAGCGGTCGCCGGGAAATGACCGTCACATTCGCTGGCACCACGTTCAAACCCGGTGCCTGGCTGTATGCCGATGCCGACGGCATCCTGGTCTCCGACACCGCGATACACGGTTGATGCAGAGATGTTCGCGCATGCCCATGCGCGAACATGCACGCGCGCAGTTTCATTGCGCATCAAGAGGGCCTTGGCTATAGTGCCGCGCCCGTTTTTTACGCCCTTTTCTCCGGCGTTTTCCATCAGTTAGCGAGGTTTACCATGAGCACAGTCAAGGGCGTCGAGATCCTCGGCGAAATCAAGCCGGCCTACAAGAAGATTCTGACCCCCGAGGCCCTCAAGTTCGTCGCCAAGCTGGTACGCAAGCACGCGCCGATGCGCGAGGTCCTGCTGTCGTACCGCGACGTGCGCCAGGCCGCGATGGATGCCGGCAAGCTCAAGCTGGATTTCCTGCGCGATACCAAGAAGATTCGTGACGGCAAGTGGAAGATCGCCGGCATTCCTGCGGATCTGCAGGATCGCCGTGTCGAGATCACCGGTCCGGTGGACCGCAAGATGGTCATCAACGCGCTCAACTCCGGTGCCAAGTGCTTCATGGCCGACTTCGAGGATTCGGCGGCGCCGACCTGGGAGCTGATGATGGACGGCCACATCAATCTCAGCGACGCGGTGCGCAAGAAGATCTCGTTCACTTCGCCGGAAGGCAAGCAGTACAAGCTGAACAAGGAAACCGCTACGCTGATCGTGCGCCCGCGCGGCTGGCATCTGCTGGAGAAACACATCCTGATCGACGGCCAGCCGGCACCCGGTGGCATCGTCGACTTCGCGCTGTTCTTCTTCCACAACGCCAAGGAGCTGATCAAGCGCGGCAGCGGCCCGTACTTCTATCTGCCGAAGATGGAGTCGCACCTCGAGGCGCGGCTCTGGAACGACATCTTCAAGCTCGCGCAGGACGGGCTC
>JBFJJW010000138.1:0-8722 GCA_041612095.1 Solimonas sp.
ACATCGTGCAGATGTTCGTGCAGTACGCGCCGTACAAACTGCAGGGCGCGCACTGGGATGACCTCAAGGACACCTTCGCGGATCGCTGCATTGCCGCCGTCAATCAGTACGCCCCCAACTTCGCCGCCAGCGTGCTGCACCGTCAGGTGCTCTCGCCACTGGACCTGGAACGGCGCTTCGGCCTTACCGGCGGCAACATCTTCCACGGCGCCATGCCGCTGCATCAGCTCTTCGGCTTCCGCCCCGTACCGGGTTGGAGTGACTACCGCACACCGGTCAAAGGCTTATACCTCTGCGGTGCCGGCGCCCATCCCGGAGGCGGCGTCAGCGGCGCACCGGGCCGCAATGCGGCGCGGGTGATGTTGGGGGATTGAGGGGGCGGGGCACACTGACGGGTGTGACCGCTAGCCAACACCGGTCAACTGACCCACAGGAGCGCCACAACAGGGGCGTACCCCCACAGCGCATGACATTGCGGCCGTAGCTACGTCACTATGGCGGCCCATGGAGGGGGGATCTTCACGCGGACCTGGGCGCCGGTGTGGGCGGGGTCATGCCCGCCGCGAAGAAGCGGTAGCTGTTCCGGCCGGCTTGCTTGGCGTGATACATCGCGATGTCGGCGTTGGTCTTCAGCAGGTTCACGTCCTTTCCGTCCTTGGGGTAGACGCTGATGCCGATGCTTCCCGAGATGTCCACCTCGTGCTCGCGGATGAAGAATGGGCGTGACAGCTCATCGAGTATCTTGCTGCTGACCATGGCCGCATCCTTCGGGTCGCCGATGCCACTCAGTATCACGACGAATTCGTCGCCGCCGGTGCGGGCGATCGTGTCCATCTTCCTGACGCAGGTGGTAAGCCGTTGAGCCACGGCTTTCAGCAACTCGTCGCCTACGCTGTGGCCAAAGGAATCGTTGACCGGCTTGAATCGGTCCAGATCAACGAACAGCAGGGCGAAGGAGTTGCCGCTGCGCTCGGCGTGATTTGCGGCTTCGCCCATGCGATCCTCCAGCAGCATTCGGTTCGGCAGCCCAGTCAGGCCGTCGTAGAGCGCAAGTTCGCTCAACTGCTGGTTGGTCGCCTGCAATGCATTTGCCAGTTTCGTGGCGAAGTGCGCATCGAGCGCCGACACCCCCAGCGTGATCCCAAGAATGCCGATGTTCGCTATGGCGATGAGCACCCCCAACGCGGCATTGCTCATGCCACCAGTGGAACTTGCCGCGCCGCAGATGCTGCCCGGCGCAAACTGCGCCGCAGCCATGCCGGTGTAATGCATGCCGGCAATGGCGGACCCCATGATGATGGCGCTGCCAAGCTTGAGCAGAACCGCTACGCCGAAGGACTTGTCCCTTAGTGTGAAGGCAATCCAGAGCGCGACGAACGAGGCCGCGACCGCGATGACGATGGAAGCCACGAACAGGGTCGGCTGGTATTGGATCGGGGGCGACATCTGCATCGCATACATCCCGGTGTAATGCATGGCCGCGATGCCAAGCCCGATCAACGTTGCGCCGGCGGTGAGGTTTCGCAGCGACATGGCCGCACGACTGACCACGAACAGCGCCAAGCCCGACACGACAACGGCGATCAGCATCGACAGTGCCGTGATCGCGGCGTCGTATGCCATCTCGATCGGCAGATGAAACGCGAGCATGCCGATGAAATGCATCGACCAGATGCCGCTTCCCAGGGAAAACGCGCCACCGACCAGCCAGGCCCAGGAGCGGCCGCCGCGGTTCTGGCTTACACGGCCGGCCAGCTGCAGCGCGGTGAAGGACGCAAAGATCGCGACGATCAGGGAAAGTGCAACCAGCTGTGGGTTGTAGTAACCGGTCATATCGCGTTACCCGTGTTCCTTGGAGCGATCGGAAAGAGAGAAAACCATGTTCGCCAGCGGACGCTGCTTCAGCGGCATCAACGGGTGCCCCGCTGCTGAAGCATGCGCTGTCCCCCATGGGCCCGAATGATCGGCGCGGCTGGCCACGCCGTCAAACGGGTGCGTGGGGCGCAAGCGGGCAGGCCTTCAGTCGGGCCATGGCGGCCCTGACGCGGCGACGAGACGTCTCGTGGCTCACACCGTACCGTTACGTGTTCGCGATAGACTTCCGCAGGCCACCGTGGTCGGTGGCGCCCAAACGGAGCGGGGATGGCGGTGGAAGCCGAAGGCGGTAGCGAACTCGTCAAGGTTGTCGCCCTGCTGGCGGCGGGCGTGATCGCGGTGCCGATCTTCCGGCGCCTGGGGCTGGGCTCCGTACTCGGCTATCTCGCTGCGGGCCTGGTCGTGGGCCCTTTCGGCTTTGGTCTGTTCTCCGATCCGCAGGCGATACTGCACATCGCCGAACTGGGCGTGGTGATGTTTCTGTTTGTCATCGGCCTGGAAATGCAGCCCACGCGTCTGTGGGGCATGCGCCGTGAGATCTTCGGCCTGGGCACTGCGCAGGTTGTTTTGTGCGGCAGCCTGCTCACTGGTGTCGCCTTACTGGCAGGACTGGCGCCGGCAGTGGCGTTTGTGGCCGCGATGGGCTTTACGCTGTCCTCCACCGCCATCGTCATGCAGATGCTGGATGAGCGCGGCGAGGCCTCGACGCCGCTGGGTCAGCGCGTGGTGTCGATCCTGTTGTTCGAGGATCTGGCCATCGTGCCGCTGCTTGCATTCATTGCGTTTCTTTCGCCAGGCGCCGCCGCCAGCAGTGGCGAGCGCTGGGTGTCCATCGGCATAGGCATCGCGTCAATCGCCGGGCTGGTGCTGGTGGGGCGTTGGCTGTTGAATCCGATGTTCCGGTTGTTGGCCAACTCGAAGGCGCGCGAGGTGATGACGGCGGCGGCTCTGCTGGTGGTGCTGGGTGCAGCGCTGCTGATGCAGTTTGGCGGCTTGTCCATGGCCATGGGCGCCTTCCTGGCTGGGGTGTTGTTGTCGGAATCCACGTTCCGGCATCAGTTGGAAGCGGATATCGAACCTTTTCGCGGAATTTTGCTCGGCCTGTTCTTTCTGAGTGTGGGCATGTCGCTGGATCTGGCGGTGTTTGCCAAGTACTGGCCGCAGGTGATGGCGGGAGTGCTCGTCTTCATGTCGCTCAAGTGCCTGGGGGTGTACGGCGTGGCCCGTGCGCTGGGCACCGCACACCGCGAGGCGCTGCAGCGCGCCGCGTTATTGGGCGAAGGCGGTGAGTTCGCGTTCGTGCTGTATGCCGCGGCCGCTGCTTCCGGAATATTCGACACCGTCACGCACGCCATCCTCGCGGCCATCGTCATTCTCTCGATGGCGCTGACGCCGTTGCGGGTGTTTGCCCTGCGCTGGTTGCTGCCGCGCGCGGTTCCATCGATGGAAGGTGTGGACAAGGCGGAAGATCTCACGGGCAAGGTACTGATGATCGGCTTTGGTCGCTTCGGGCAGGTGGCCAGTCAGGCGTTGCTGGCGCGCGGCATCGAGGTCTCGATTATCGATACCGGCACCGACATGATTCGCAGTGCGGCCGACTTCGGTTTCAAGGTCTACTACGGTGACGGTACGCGTCTGGACGTGCTTCGAGCCTCCGGTGCGCAGCAGGCGCAGGCCATCGCGGTCTGCATCCGTGACGAAGCGGCCTCCCTGAGAATTGTGGAACTGGTCAGGCATGAGTTTCCACATGCGCGGCTGCTGGTGCGCGCCTATGACCGCCAGCACGCGCTCAAGCTGATCGGGGCGGATGTGGACTACCAGATACGCGAAGTGTTCGAGTCTGCCAGCGCGTTCGGGGTGGCGGCATTGCGTCTGCTCGGCGTGCCTGAGCAGGAAGCCGCTGATATCGGGGACGACGTGCGCCGGCGTGATGCGGAGCGCCTGCAGCTGCAGGTTACTGGCGGCTTGAAGGCGGGGCGCGACCTGATGCACGGCAACCGCATCAAGCCGCAGCCGCTGACAGCGCCGAAGAAGTCCGGCCAGGCGCTGAGCCCGGAGACCGCGGCTGTCACCGGCTCCGGCAACACGGCATCCTGAGACGCCGGCAATCAGGCCGTCGCGCACTGGCCAGGATTCGCGCTGTGGCCCAATAGGGCGTACCGTAGACAGGCAGTGACTCGCCAGCCTTGCCGCTCGTTCGGTTCAGGACATGTTGGCCCGCCCGCCAGCACTTCCGTTCGAGAACCCTCATGGCAGCCCCCAAGGACCTTTACACCGCCGCGCTGTGGGGCGGCAGCGTGCGTCGCTATGGCGACATGGTGCAGCTGACCATGCCGGGTATCGGTGTGGTAACCACACAGCAGGATATGCAGCAGGCCACCAGCTGGGCGCGCAGCAAGATGGCCAGCGGTGCGATCAACAAGGACCGCATGCAGCTGATGGACCGCCTGGAAACCCTGATTGCGCGTCAGTACAGCGGCTGTTCTACGCGCGGGGGCAATCGAACCATTGCCGGTTTGGCCAAGATCATGGCTTCAACCGGCATGGACCTGGAGTCCTGGTCGATACCGAAGGCGGTGATGGATGAACTGTTCCCGCCCCGGGTAATAGCTGATCCGTTCAAGCCCAAGCTTCAGGCTGCGGAACCCGAGCCCAGCTGAACGTCCGCGGGGCCGCTTGGGGCCGTAGGGCTATAGCGCGCGCGGCTTCACCAGCGTGGTGAGGTCGGCAACATCAAAGCTCTGGGTCCGCTTCGCGGGTCCACGGGTCCAGGTGCAGCGCACGCGGCCTTCTTCCTTCTCGATCTTCGATACCTTCATGCGCTGGCTGCCGTCTCGTTGCATGACGACATCACCAACCTTGAACGGGGCTTCCATCGCATTGCTCCAGTGGCGCACCGAAAACCGGCGCGAACCGTACACGGTGTGCGCTGGCGGTTGTTATTGCAAGTCGCGCGGGCGTGGGCGCGATTCAAACGGTAGTGAGCGTGCGCATGAGCGGCAGCTGCCGATGAGATAATGCGCCGGGTCTATCGGGAGGTGGTGTGTGCTGCACACGATATTGCGGTATTGCACAGGTGCGATGGTCGGTTTCGGCGCATGCGCGCTGGCGGCGTGCGGCGGCAGTCGAGACGTGCAGAACCTGGCGGTTCCCGGCAGCCGCTATGCCATGGCCAACGGCTGCTTTGCGGTGCGTCACACCGACAGCGAGCGCTATCTGGCGTTTCGCGAGGACAAGGTGGCGCTGGATGCCGAACGCGCGCAGGCCACTCCGTTCTACATGAAGCCCACGGCGTTGGGACGGTATGTGTTCTACGCACCGGATGAACGATTCCTGGCGCTGGTTTCACCTGCAGAGGATCTGGCGGCCGCTGTACAGCAGGGCCTGACGGCGGTGGGTTGGGAGCTGGCCGGCATTGGCGACGTGCTGACGCTGGCGCATCCCACGCAGCCGGTTGCGGACGCGCTGAATGATGTCGGCGGGGCGATCGTGGACGGTGCCGAGCAGGCGCATGACACCATGACCGGCGGGCGTACGCTGGGCATTGCCGGCGCGCCGAGCGACGGCGCCGAGTGGACGGTGGAGGAAGCCGGCGAGGGGTTCTCTATCCGGTCCACCCTGACGGGCGCAGCGCTCGCGGTGGACGGTGCGCCGGCGGCCTTCGTGTTCGTGCCGCAATCCGGCTGCACGCCGTACCCGGAGGCCCAGCTCAACGCCAGCGGCGAGCCGTTCAGGGGGCGTAACGCAGATGGCACCGTGTTCGGCTATGCCGAAACCCACATGCACCTGGGGGGCTCGGAGGCTCTGGGTGGCCGGCTTGGCTACGGGCGTCCGTTCCACAAGTTTGGCGTGACGCATGCGCTGGGCAATTGCGAGGTCAATCACGGCCCCAACGGCACCCTTGATGGGCTGGACGCCGTGGTCAATCCCGATCGCATGCTGTTCCCGCCGCACGACACGATCGGCTGGCCGAGCTTCAACGACTGGCCCAGTCATGGCTCGCAGACCCACCACCAGACCTATTACATCTGGCTCAAACGCGCCTGGATGGGCGGACTTCGCTTCATGATGAATCATCTGGTGGCCAACGAAGCCATCTGCCAGCTATGGCCGCTGAAGCGCAATGACTGTGATGAGATGGAGAGCATCGCGCTGCAGCGCCAGCTGGTGCTGGACCTGCAGGATTACATCGACGCGCAGGAAGGCGGGCCCGGACGGGGCTTCTTCCGCCTTGCCTACAGCTCGGCGGAGGCAAGGCAGATCATCGAGAGCGGCAAGATGGCGGTGGTGCTGGGCACCGAGAATGAAAAGATATTCGGCTGCGGCGAGTTTCTGGACGCGCCCGAGTGCACGGTGGAGCATATCGACCGGCAACTGGATGCCTGGTACGCCCTCGGCCTGCGCGCGATCTTCCCGATCCATCTGTTCGACAACGCGCTCGGCGGTACGCGGCTTACCGATGATCCCGCGCTCAACGTGATCTACCAGGGCGGCAACATCCTGGAAACCGGCCACCCCTTCGCGACGATGCCGTGTGACGAGGCGGATGCAACGCCGCCGGGAGAGGCGCCGATTTACCAGCCCGGCATCATCGAGCTGGTGCTGCTGCAGCTGCAGGGCCCCCCACCGGTGCCGCCCTTGACCGGCTGCGTCAAGAACGCGCGTGGACTGACGGCCCTGGGCGATCATTTTGTCAACGGCATGATCGATCGCGGCATCATGATCGAAACCGACCACAGCGGCACCCTGGCTCGCAAGCGCATGCTGGACATGGCCCTGGCGCGCAACGTGCCGGTATTGTCCGGTCACACCGGCGAGGTCAGCGATACGCGCGACAGCAGACGCATACTGCAGGTGGGCGGTGTGATCTCGCCGCTGCCGGACGATCCGGCACCGGTCACCATCGCCTTCATACAGGATCTGATTGCGGCTTATCGCGAGGTGCACGGCACCACCGAGGGCCTGGCGACCGGACTGGGTTCCGATATCAACGGCATTCATGTGCAGTCCGCGCCGCGCGCAGATGCCGAGGTCAATCCGCTGCGGTATCCGTTCAAGTCCTACGATGGCCGGGTAACATTCGAGCGGCAGGTCACCGGTGAGCGTGTGTTCGATCTGAATACGGATGGCGTGGCCCACTATGGGCTGTATCCGGACTATCTGGCCGACATCCAGCGCAGCGAGGGCGGCGAGGAGGCGATGAAGTATCTGTTCCGTTCGGCGGAGGCCTATCTCCGCGCGTGGCAGCGGGCGGAAGACGCGCGCGTTCGCGAGTAGTCAGGTGCAGGCAGGTATTCAGATGAGACGAGGAGACAGACGTGGTGCATGAACTCAGACCGGTAGCAGAGAACATCTGGTGCGCGCGCGCGGAGCAGTCGTTCATCGGCCTGCATGTCGGCACGCAGATGACCGTGGTGCGGCTCTCGGGCGGCGGCTTGCTATTGCATTCGCCGGTGCCGATCACGCCCGCGCTCAAACAGCAGGTGGATGCACTGGGGCCGGTGCAGCATGTGGTGTGTCCGGCTATGTTCCATCACATGCATGCCGCCAGCGCCATGCAGGCCTGGCCCGAGGCGCAGCTGCATGGCTCGCTGGCGCTGCAGCGCAAGCGCAAGGACTTGCGGTTTGATGCGGTGCTGACGGAGCAACCGCACCCCGACTGGGCGGAGGATCTCGTGGCCATCACCATCGAGGGCAGCTTGCTGGGCGAGACGGTGTTCTTCCATGCGGCAAGCCAGACCCTGATTACCGTGGATCTGGTGGAGAATTTCTCCCGTTGCGATCACGCGCCCACGCGCTGGTATCTCAAGCTGGGCGGCATCTATGGTCGTCCGGGCTGGCATCCGTTGCTCAGGCTTACCTATCTGAACCGCAAGAAGGCGCGTGCGTCGATGGAGCGCATCCTCGCCCTGCCGTTTGTGCGGGTGCTGGTGGCGCACGGTGACGACATCACCGAGAACGCGCATCAGATACTGCGCAGCGGGCTGCGCTGGCTGCTGTAGCTGCGCGCCCGGCCTATGCCGGCTGCCTAGGGCCAGACGTTGTTGGTGAGGCGGATCGCGTAGAAGCCACTGTAGACGTCGGTGTACCAGATCTCCTTGCGTTCCGGCACAAACGACGGGCTGGACATCGCATAGCCGCTGGCCACCAGATACGGCGTGATGCGCGGATTGATCGGTGCGTTGTAGTAGGCGATCTCGCGCGGGTGGTACGGGTCGCGGATATCGAACACGCGCAGGCCCGAGAGAATCATGCTGCAGGCGGCAATGCTTGGGTCGGTACGTGTGGGGATATTGCAGTAGTGCCCGGCATAGCCCTGGCCAATGAACTGGTTGCCCGGGTCGGCGGCAACGGCGGCGAAGTTTTCCGGGTTGTGCACTTCCAGGCGCAGGTCTGAAATGACCTTGGGTTTGGTTTCATCGGCGATGTCGATGATGCGTGCCGCGCCGACTGCGCCGGCGCGCGCGAACTCGTCGATCTCCAGCAGGAACGGCCGTCCCTTGTTGGTGAATGGAATCGCATTCTGCGGCACGCTGATCGTGTCCCAGCTCAGTCGCGCCACTTCGCGCGCCACCGGGTTGGGTTTGCGTGCCTGGATTTCCGATACGTCCAGAATGATCAGCGCGCGGTCGGGGTTGGGGTCCGGAACATCGCAGGTCACCGCGAACGCGCACAGCGAGCCGGGGATGCCGATGCCGGCGAGGTAGGCGCGGTTGCCGTCGTCGCTGATCGACAAGCCGTGCGAGGCGTACGGCATCACCGCCAGCGGCACGGGGACTGCAGGGTTGCTGATGTCGATGGCGGTGAGGGTCGGCGTGCCGGGGGATGCGGCGTAGAAGGTGAGCCC
>JBFJJW010000139.1:0-8643 GCA_041612095.1 Solimonas sp.
CGCCATGGCCCATCCTCTTTCGGGCAATACAGGACGGGCGAGCATAGTGCAGCGCAGCATCCGCTGCCAAGCGGAATAAACGGGGTCTGTCCCCAATTAAAAGCGCACCGCATTGGGGCAAATATTAATTGGGGACAGAGACGAGAGCGCCGGTACGCGCAGATAGCGGCGCTTTAGGAGCTTTTGGCTGCTTTTGCTGGTCGGCCGGCGCGGCCCGGCAACAGTCTCCGCGGCGTCTGTTTCTGCAGTTCGGCGAGGAACCCGGACTCTCCCACCGCCCAGCCCTTGGTGACGGCATCTGCCAGTCGCTGCTGTGTGACGGCGGAAAGGCCTTGCTCGACCCGCTGTGTATACGCCGCTTCGCGCGCAAACGGGGTGTTTCCCAGCTGCCAGTACTGCGGGTGTGGCACCAGGCGCCTGTCATGCTGCAGGCCGGCGTAATGGCGGTGACTGGACCAGGGATAGTCTGCCGCGCGTGTCGCCAGCCCGGCCCGTACCGGACTCAGATCAAGATAGATCATGCAGTCGATCAGGTGCGGTTCCGGCTGCAGCAGCGTGGCCTTGTAGCGCCCCTCCCACAGCGTGCCGGAACGCAGATGCCGCCGGTTGAAGTATTGAACGTATGCGCGCCCCAGCGCCTGCATCAGTCGGGGCAGCCCGCCTTCCGTTTCCGGGGTCAGCAGCAGCTGAAAGCTGTCGTTCATCAGCACATAGCCGTGCAGCGCAACCCGCTCGCGCTGCACCGATCGCATCAACTGCTCAAGCAGGTACTCGCAATCGGCGGCGTCGACAAACACGGTCTGCCCGTTGTTTCCACGCTGCAGGACGTGGTGCGGGTAGCCGGGAACCACAAGGCGGGAAAGACGGGCCATGGCGCAGCAGTTTAGCGCCGTACGGCAGCGGATCGGCTAACGCACGCGCCGGGGATCGAACAGGCGTTCGTATTCGTCCATGGCGTAGCGATCGGTCATGCCGGCAACATAGTCGGCCACCACACGCGCCCGCCCGTCTTCAGGGTGGCGGGCTTCCTCCTTGCGCGCGGCGTCAAAGAAGTCCGGCGGCAGCAGCCGCGGGTCCTGGAGGAAGGCCTGGAACAGTTCCCGGACGACGCGCTTGGCCTTGGTCGTCATGCGATAGACCTGATGGTGCCGATAGAGATGTTCGCGCAGGAATCGCTTGAGCTCGTCGTTCTCGACCTGCAGCGAGTCGCTGAACTCCACCAGCGGCCTTGAAAGCGCCCTGACATCATCGATGGAGCCGACGCCATTGGTCTGCAGGTTGTGGCCGGTGGTGGCCAGCAGATCGGTCACCAGCGTGTTGATGATGCGCCGCGTGGTTTCATGCCGCTGCTGCTTGGGGGTGATGTCGCCGTAGCGGGCAAGGACTTCATCGTGATGCCGCCGAAACAGGGTGACGCTGCGCAGCTGATCGATCGTCAGCAGGCGCGCGCGCAGTCCGTCATCGATGTCGTGATTGTTGTAGGCAATTTCGTCGGCGCGGTTGGCCAGCTGCGCCTCCAGACTGGGCTGCATCCGCAGGAGAAAGCGTTCTCCGATCTCGCCCAGGGTCCGCGCGCGCGCGGCGGAGCAATGCTTGAGGATGCCCTCCCGGGTTTCGAACATCAGGTTCAGTCCCAGAAACTCGGCGTACTTGTCCTCGAGCTGTTCGACCACGCGTAGCGACTGTGCGTTGTGCTCGAAGCCGCCATAGGGCTTCATGCACTCGTCGAGCGCATCCTGCCCGGCATGGCCGAACGGCGTATGGCCGAGATCATGGGCAAGCGAGACCGCCTCGCACAGCGCCTCGTTCAAGCGGAGCGCGCGCGCCATGGTGCGCGCGATCTGCGCGACTTCCACCGAATGCGTCAGCCGCGTACGGAACAGATCTCCCTCGTGGTTGACGAAGACCTGAGTCTTGTACTCCAGTCTTCGAAATGCGGCTGAGTGGATGATCCGATCACGATCACGCTGATACTCGCTGCGATGACCCGACGCCGCTTCCGGCTGGCGCCGGCCCCGCGAGCGCGCTTCATCCGCCGCGTAGGGTGCAAGCTCGTGAGTCATCGCGGCGGTGTCTCAGCCACCGGCAAAATGGACGAGCGTGGCGTCCAGTTGGGCGGGGTCGAAGTCGGCGCTGACGCAGGCTTCGCCGATGCGCCGCATCAGTATCAGCCGCAGCTGACCGGCAGCGACCTTCTTGTCCAGGCTCATCAACTCGCGGAAGTCCCGGGCGCGCATTCCCTTGGGGGTGGCTACCGGCAGACCGGCACGCGCGACCAGCTCGCGGCAGCGCGTCAGGTCACCTTCGCTGAGCCAGCCCTGGCGCCTCGACAGATCCGCCGCCATGCACAGGCCGACGGCCACCGCCTCGCCGTGCAGCCACTCCGTATATCCGGTCCAGGTCTCGATGGCGTGGCCGAAGGTATGGCCCAGATTCAGCCAGGCCCGTGGCCCGGCGCCCCCTGCCACGGTTTCGTGTTCGTCCAGTGCAACAATCTGCGCCTTGAGTTCGCAGCTACGGCGTATGGCGTGGGCCATCGCCGCCGGCTGCTGCGCCAGCACCGCATCCAGATTCGCTTCCAGCCAGGCGAAGAACTCGGCGTCGGCGAGCATGCCGTACTTGATGACCTCGGCAACTCCGGCCAACCGTTCGCGCGGCGGCAGCGTCCGCAGCGTGTCCGTATCGGCCAGCACCAGGCGCGGCTGATGGAACGCACCCACCATGTTCTTGCCGCGGGCGTGATTGACACCGGTCTTGCCGCCGACCGAGGAGTCGACCTGCGCCAGCAATGTCGTCGGAACCTGCACGAAGTCGACCCCGCGCTGATAGATTGCGGCGCAGAAGCCGGTGAGGTCACCGATAACGCCCCCACCCAGGGCAATCAGCCAGCCATCACGGGACAGCCGGGTTCTGAGCAGCCAGTCCAGCACTTGCGCTGCGGTATCCCAGGTCTTGTGCGCCTCACCGGCGGGCAGCACCAACACCTGCTCTTCGGTCAGTTGCAGCGAAGCGCTCAAAGTCGCCAGATAGTGCGGGGCGACGTTTTCGTCGGTCACCAGGCGCAGCGGACGCCCACGGGCCTCTGCGAGCAGCTTGCCCTGTGCCAGCAGGCCCGGCCCGATATGGATGGGATAGCTGCGGTCACCAAGATGGACTTGCAACGTGTGCATGGACGGCCAGGGTCTGAAAGACAGCGGGCTGCCGCCCGCACAAGGACCGCGGCATCGTATCAGAAGCGGGTTGCAGGTCGGTCCAGATACTCTTCAATGTCGCGGACCAGCAGCTTGGCATTGCGCCCGTCGGTCAGCAGCACGAGGTCGGCAATTTCGCGGTACAGCGGGTCGCGCATCGCGAACAGCCGCGCCAGAACTTCCCGGCGATCCGTTGCGTTCTGCAGCAGCGGGCGATTGTCGGCGCGCGCCGTGCGCGCCACTTGCTGCTCTATGCTGGCATGCAGATACACCACCATGCCGCGCGATGACAGCGCCTGCCGGTTCTCCGGGTCAAGCACAGCACCACCGCCGGTGGCCAGAACCAGCTGGCTGCGTGCCGAAAGCTCGGCAATCATCGCCTTCTCGCGACGCCGGAATCCCTCCTCGCCTTCCTTCTCGAAGATGTAAGCGACGTCGACGCCGGTCCGCGCTTCAATTTCCTGGTCGCTGTCGACGAAATCCAGACCGCGAGCCTCCGCAAGCCGGCGCCCGACCGTCGTCTTGCCAGCCCCCATCGGGCCGACCAGAAAGATATTGGAGGGTGCTGCCATAGGCTGCGGACCGGATCTGCGCCGCTGCCCGCGGGCGACACGGCGACGCTGCAAAAAGTCGGGGGCCAGACGGCCCCCGACAAGCAAGACTTACTTGACCGACAGCCCTTCCTGCAGGACCCGCGGCGTAACGAAAATCAGCAGTTCGCGCTTGTTGTCCGAGCGGCTGCTGTTGCGGAACAGCGCACCGAGCAAGGGGATATCGCCCAGCAACGGCACCTTGCCGGCCGCGTGGCGGTTCTCCTGCTGGAATACGCCTCCGAGCACAACCGTCTCGCCACTACGGATCAGCACTTGCGTATCCAGTCGGCGCGTGTCGATGGCGGGTGCGGAGCCCAGACCTGTGGACACGTCCTCACCCTGGCTGTCGTTGGTAACGGCCAGGTCCATGACGACGCGATCGTCCGGGGTGATCTGCGGAGTAACGATCAATGACAGCACCGCCTTTTTGAAGGAGGTCGTCGCGCCGGTGTTGCCGCTGCTGGTCTGATACGGAATCTCTCGACCCTGCTCGATGGTCGCCTGCTTGCCGTTGGCGGTGACGATGCGGGGCGTCGAGATCACCTCGCCGCGACCCTCGCTCTGCAGCGCGCTGAGCTCCAGATCCAGTAGGAAGTTGGCGCCCAGTATCGTCCAGCCGATGCTGCCGGCCGGCGCCGACTGGGTCGGCAAGTTCACCAGGTAGGAATCGGCCAGCGAAGGAATGTTGCCGTTGATGACGTCACGCGAGCCTTCGTTGCTGCCGGACTGACCGATCTGGGTGTTGCCGGAGGTGCCGATCGTGCTGGCACCGAAGCGGGTGCCGATCTCGCGAGCGAAATCCTCGTTTGCAATGACGATGCGCGACTCGATCAGCACCTGACGCACCGGAATGTCCAGCCGCGCCACAAGATCACGCATCTCGCTGATCTTCTCGCGCGTCTCCAGAACCAGCAGGGTGTTGGTGCGATCATCAACGCTGATGCGGCCACGGTCGCTCAGCATCGAAGTGTTCTCCGAGGCCAGCAACGCGCGAATGTCGGCAGCGCGCGCGTAGTTCACCTGGATGATCTCCGAGCGCAGCGGCGACAGTTCCTTCTTCTGCTTCTCGGCTTCCAGTTCGGCCTTCTCGCGATTGGCAAGTTCTGCAATCGGCGCCACCAGCATGACGTTGCCCTGCTGACGCATGCCCAAGCCCTTGGTCTTGAGAATGATGTCCAGCGCCTGATCCCAGGGCACGTTCTGCAGGCGCATCGCCACCTGACCGTTTACCGAATCGCTGATCACCATGTTGGTGCCGGCGACGTCAGCGATGATCTGCAGCAGCGATCGGATCTCGACGTTCTGGAACGATAGCGAGATCCGCTCGCCGGTGAACTCGGGCGCGTTGCGGGCCTTCTCGGCCTCCTTCTCGACCGTCATCGGCTGCAGCTCGATCGTGAACTGATCGCCCGCCTGGTAGGCCGCCTGCTCAAAATCGGTGCCTGCAACCGGTGTAATGACGACCTGGCTGTTGATGCCGTCACGCCGGATGTCGACGAACTTCACCGGCGTCGCGAAATCCAGCACGTCGAGGCGACGCTCCAGATTCTGCGGCAGCGACGTGCTCTTGAACGTGGCGACGATCTTGCCGCCCTCTTCGCGCACATCAACCACCGTGCGCGGGTCGGTCAGACGCACCACGACCCGACCTTCGCCCTTCTCGCCGCGGCGGAAGTCCAGATTACGAATGCCACCTGCGGGCTCGTTGCCCGCGGCTGGTGCCAACGTGGCCGGACGCTCGGAAGACATCGCGGTGGCGACATTGTCGAGCTGCAGGAACACCTTGGCGCCGTCTACCCGTACGTTGTACGGCGCAGTCTGCCCAAGTTCGACGACTACGCGCGTACGGCCGCGGGCCTCCACTGCGGTCACGGCACGCACGTTGCCGACATTGATCTTGCGGAAGCGTTGCGCAAGCGCGACTCCGGTGTCGGCAAGATCGAGCGACAGACGCGCCGGCTTGTCGATGGTGAACACGGCAGGCTCGGGAGCCGGCGCCGAGAGCGTCAGCGTCATCAGGACGCGGTCGCCATCCAGGGCGACGAAGTCGATGTCCTGCAAGCTGCGGGCAGGACCCTGGGCCAGCGCTCCGCAGGCGACCCACATCAGCAGAAGCCCCAGTTTGAGCTTGTGGCCGACGACAAAGATGGACTTGTACATTGTGTTCACTCCCGGGTCCTTATTGGGCGAGCGCGAGGCTGGCTGGCCGCTGTACCCAGCCACCGAAACCATCCGGCACCAGTTCCAGCAGGCTGACTTCAGTTTCGGAGATCCCGACGATCTCGCCGTAGTTCTGGCCCATGTAGTTTTTAATCGTAACGCGATGGACAACATTGTCCGGTGCCTTGACCAGCGCAAACGCACCGGCCGGAGTGTTGATGGTGCCGACCATCCGCAGCGCATCAAGCGGATACTCTTCCAGCGGTTCGCGGTTGCGATTCATGTTGGGCCGCGGACCCTGGGCGTTACCCGAGCGCTGTTCAACCTGGGTGAAGGGGTCGCGACGGTCGCCGGATTCGAAGGTGAACGCCTCGTACTGCTTCAGCTGCGGAATCGGCGCAATCGCCGAAGACTTTCTCGCCTTGATTTCGGCGACATAGGCCTCGAGGTCCGACATGTCGTTGCCGCACGCCGTCAGTAAGGACGCTGTCGCCAGCGCTATAGCCGCGTAGGAACGTCTCATTTGCGCTTACCCTTGTTCGGCTTGCCCTTCTTCGCGGGCAACTCGTCATCATCAAGGTAACGATAGGTCTTCGCAGTTGCGCTCATCCGCAGCTCGGTGGCCTGATCGCCCTTGTTGCGGGATTTTCCTGCCGGCCGGATCTCGACGTCGCTGATCGTCACGATGCGCGGCAACGCGGCAACGCCACTGACAAAATTACCCATCTCGTGGTAACTGCCGGTAACGATGATGCGATTCGGAATCTCGGCGTAGAAGTCCTTGGGAATCTCGCCACGGGGCTGGAACAGCTGCTCTTCCAGACTGCTCGCCACGCGGGTCTGTGAGATGTCGTTCAGCAGATTGGCGACTTCGGCCTTGCTGGGCAGCTGTCGCAGCATCGCGCCGAACGACCGCTCCATCTCTGCGAGCTGCTCGCGGTAGGCGTCAAGCGAGGCAACCTTCTTCTGCTTGCGCTCCAGTTCATCGCGCAGCCCGGGCTCTTCCGCCTTGACCGACTGCAAATCCTCGTAGACCGGCTTGACCAGTATGTAGCTGCCGCCGATCACGACAAGGATGGCCGCGAAGATGACGGCGGCAGCACGCGCCCACGGCGGCCAGCCGCCGGGATTCTGCATGTCCAGCGTGTTGAGTTGCTGGATCGCATCCTGAATGTTCATTCGTCGGACTCCAACGCTGCCGCGTCAGCCAGGGCCTCGGCATCCTCGTTCACGGTGTACGCCGGCTTGGTCAGTGCTTTCACCTGCAGCTGGAACGTCGATTTCCGCGTTCGGTCCTTGTCGTTGCTCTTGATGATGATCAGGCGCGGGCCGGTAAACCATGGCGACGCGTCGAGGTTCTTCATGTAGGTCGAAATGCGGCCATTGGACTCGGCGACGCCATCCAGTGTGACTTTCGACCCCTGCTGCTTGAGCGCGGTGATCTTCACGCCATCCGGCAGCGTGTTGATGATCTCGTCAAAGAAATGCACCGTCGCCGAACGGCTGGCCTGCAGCTCCTCGATGACGCGCATGCGCGCCAACAGATTGTTGCGGACGCGCTCCAGCTCCTGGATCTCGGTGATCTTCTGGTCCATCTCCTTGATTTCCTTCCTCAGGAAATCATTGCGGGCGACCTGATAGTCGTAAGCCCCGGTCATGCTCATGTACGCCAACCCGACGACGGCAGCCGCGAAGGCGACGCCAATCCCCATCGTGGTGGCGAACTCCTTCTTGCGCCGCTCGCGGCGCTCCTTGCGCCAGTCGAGCAGATTGACATGTGAGGTCATTTCTTCACCTCATCGAAGGCCCGGTAAGCCAGGCCGCAGGCAATCAACAGCGAGGATTCGTCCTTGGCCAGATTCGCCGGCTTGGCCTTGGACGATACGCTCATGCCCGCGAACGGCTTGGCCACGACCGTCGGCACCTGCAGGCGCTCCTGAATGCTCTGGTCGACGCCGGGAATATGGGCGCAGCCGCCGGCCAGAATGATCTGGTCGATGTTGTTGTACTGAGTGGCCGCCGAGAAGAAGAACTGCAGAGACCGGTCGATCTGCTGCGCCATGTCGGCGAGGAAGTGCGCGAGAACCTCGGTCTTGTAATCTTCCGCCAGGCTGCCGTCGCGCTTGGCCTTGGCGGCCTCTTCCAGGGTCATGCCGTAGTGGCGCATGATCTCCTCGGTCAGCTGCCGGCCACCGAAGGACTGATCTCGGGTGTAGATGGTCTTGAGGTCATGCAGGATCAGCACCGACGTCGTGTTGGCGCCCATATCCACCAGGGCAATTGTCTTGCCCTTGCCCTTGTCGGGCATCTGGTGCTCAAGAAACTGGGTGGCGTTCTCAAGCGCGTAGGCCTCGACATCAACGACCTTCGGAGTCAGGCCGGCCAGTTCCAGTGCCGCACAGCGTTGCTCCACCTGCTCCTTGTGACAGGCGGCGAGCAACACCTCGACCATTTCGCCATTCTTGCCCGCCGAACTGAGCACCTCGAAGTCGATGTTGACTTCGTCTATCGGGTAGGGGATGTACTGATCGGCCTCGGCCTTGATCTGCTCCTCCATGTCATCTTCGGAGAGCATGGCGGGCATTTCGATCACTTTCGAGATCACCGAAGCGCCAGCCACGGCCACGGCGACATGGCGGGTACGGGTACCCGACTTGGCCACCGCGCGGCCGACCGCCTCGCCGACCAGCTTCGGATCA
>JBFJJW010000140.1:0-8630 GCA_041612095.1 Solimonas sp.
AAGGAAATCCAGGGCACGGGTTTCAAGACCCTGACCGAAGGTCAGAAGGTTGAGTACAAGGCTGCTCGCGGCCCCAAGGGCATGCAGGCGACCCAGATTCGCCCTCTGTAAGCCGGTTTAGTTGTAAAAGAACCGCGGCCTCGGCCGCGGTTTTTTATTGCCCGGCGATCAGTCAGGCACGGTGCCGTGGACGGCTATGGTCTGCGTGCCGACGATGATCATGCGAACCATCACGATCATCTGTTCCGCAATCTCGGCATGGCGCTCGCGGGGCAGGTCCATTGCCGTGGCGCCCATGGCAAATATCAGCCGGGTAATGGCCTTGGCCGCCAGTGCCGGCTCATGGACCGCGGTATCGTGAGCCTGGGCGAGGCGCACCAGGTCCACGCGCAGCTCGTCCTCGAAGAAGCTCAGTTCGCGTTCCACCGCCAGCTTGAAAGCGTCCGAGCCGACGTTGCCCTCGCGCAGCAGGATGTGCAGCAGCTTCTCATCTGCCGAGAGCTGTTCCATGAAGGTCTCCACCGAGCTGCGCACCACGCTGCGTCCCTCGGTCGCGCGGTGCCGCGCTTCGCCAATGATGGTGCGCAGCGAGCGGCCGGCCTGATCGATCAGGGCAATGGCCAGCTCATCCATGTCGCGGAAATGGCGATAGAAGCTGTTGGGTGCAATGCCTGCCTCGCGTGCCACCTCGCGCAGGCTCAGTGAAGACACGCTGCGATGTGGCCCGACCAGCTTCAAGGCCGCCGCCACCAGATCCTCGCGGGAAATGACCGCCCGACGACCAAGCGCCGTGACGGTACTCGCGGATGAGGCGGAAGGGGCTTTCATGCTGCCTGAAAGGCCGGTGGTGGGGGAGATGCTCATCATAGGTCAGATAATAATATACAAGTGTATAGACAGATGTGCAGTCGCTCGTGATAATGCCGGCCACTGTCGTTTCCTGGAGCCCCCGTGTCCGCTGTCCTGCGCCCGTTGATCCCCGTCGACCCGACACCCCGCGCCAGCGGTTGGCGCAGATGGCTCGCACCCGTGGTTTCACCCCCGGTGGTCGACTTCTGGTTGCGCAAGCTCAATCCCGTCCTGAGCTGGGACCGGCCGCTGGCGCGAGTCGTTGCCCGTAGTCAGGAGTCCCGCGACGCGGTGACGCTCGTTCTGAAACCCAATCGCCACTTCCGGGGCTATGTGCCAGGGCAGCACGTCAACCTCACCGCAGAGCTAGACGGCGTGCGCGTGACGCGCAGCTACAGCCCTACCGACGTTCGCCAAGCAGATGGGGCTTTCAGCATCACCGTCAAGCACATCCCGGGTGGGCGCGTCAGCGGCCTGCTATGTGAGCGCACTCAGGTCGGCGACGTGCTGGAGCTCGGCCCCGGCGATGCGTTCGGAGAAATGCACCTGCCGCGGGAGGTGCCCGAGAAAATGCTGTTGCTGGCGGCCGGTAGTGGCATTACGCCTCTGATGAGCCTGGTGCGTCAGCTGAGCGCTCTAGGCATGCCCGCCGACACCACGCTGCTGTATTGGACGCGACAGCGGGATGAGCGCTGCTTTACCGCCGAGCTGCGCGCGATCGCCGCACGCCATCCGCATTTTCGCGTGCGGTTTCTGCTGACGCGGGATGCGCCACAGAAGCCGGACGAGGCCGTGGGCCGCATCGATTCAGCATTGCTGCTGCGCAAGGCGCCGGATCTGGCCAAGCGCACGGTGTTTGCCTGCGGCCCCGCGGGTTTCGTCCGTGCCGCGCGCGAACTGGCCACGGACGCGCCCCGCTTCTGCGGTGAGGCGTTCACACCCGCGGCAATGGTTCAGGGTGACGGCGGTACGGTTCGCGTCGAGTTGCGTCGCAGCCGGAAGACGCTGGAGCTCGCTAGCGGCATGCCGCTGTTGGCGGCGCTGGAAGCCGAGGGGCTGCAGCCGCTGTACGGCTGCCGTAGAGGCATATGCCAGACCTGTGCCTGCGGCAAGCTCGCGGGCGTATCCCGGAACCTCGATACCGGCGAGCTGCAGGCGGAGCCCGAGCAGGCGCTGCGCCTCTGCGTCAGCTCGGCCCGCAGCGACCTGGTTCTGGATATCTAGTTCGTCACCTTTGTCATCAGCCATGACCGACCCTACCAAATGCACTGACATGAAAGCCGCACTCCATAACCGACCGCTGTCTCCGGCAGAGCTTGAGCAATTTGGCTCGGAACTGGATGCCTTGCGCGCACGCGTTGCCAGCGAACTGGGCGCGGAGGACGCGCGCTATATCCGCAATGTGGTGAAGGCCGTGCGCTACTCCGAGGTTGCCGGTCGCGGCCTGCTCTGGGGTGGGGCCATCGCATTCGGATTCTGGACCCTGGCGTGGCCGGCGCTGGTGCTGGGTGCGCTGCTGCTGGGCCTTTCCAAGATTCTGGAAAACATGGAACTGGGCCACAACGTCATGCATGGACAGTATGACTGGATGCGTGATCCGCACCTGCACGGCAAGACCTATGAATGGGATATTGCCGGCACCTCCGACTCCTGGCGCCGTACACACAACTTCAAGCACCACACCTATACCAACGTGCGCGGCATGGACGACGACATCGGCTATGGCCTGCTGCGCATCTTCCCGGAACAACGCTGGAAGCCGTGGCGCATCTTCCAGCCGTTGTATGCGGCGGTACTGGGGCTGTACTTCCAGTGGGGGGTCGCGATCCAGGAGCTGGAGCTCGGGCTTGCGTTCATGGGCCGCAAGACCTGGCGCGAGCTTTGGGAAGAGTTCAAGCCCATGGGGCGCAAGGCGGGCCGGCAGTTGCTCAAGGACTATCTGGTATTCCCGCTGCTGGCAGGGCCGTTCTTCCTGCCGGTGCTGATTGGCAATCTCGTGGCCAATGGCATCCGCAATCTGTGGACCTTCAGCATCATCTTCTGCGGTCACTTCACTGACAAGGTCGAGGTGTTCCCGCGCAACTCGGTGATCAACGAATCTCGCGGCCACTGGTATCTGCGCCAGCTGCGGGGCTCCTCCAACCTGAGTGGCAGCAAGGCCTTGCACATACTCTCCGGGCACCTCAGCCACCAGATCGAGCATCACCTGTTTCCGGACTTGCCCGCGCGCCGCTATCCGCAGATCGCACCGGAGGTCCAGGCGATCTGCAAGCGCTATGG
This sequence comes from Solimonas sp., assembly GCA_041612095.1. Lineage (GTDB taxonomy): Bacteria > Pseudomonadota > Gammaproteobacteria > Nevskiales > Nevskiaceae > Solimonas. The sequence continues at coordinate 3,130 of JBFJJW010000140.1, forward strand.
TCAGCACTACAACACCGGCTCGTTCGTGCGCCAGTTCGGCCAGGTCTGGGGGCGCATCTTCCGGCACGCATTTCCCAGCCGCGTACCGTTGCGCTCGCCGCTGGTTGCTGCCTAGTCCTGGGGCAGCTTGCCCCGCAGCAGCTTGATGCGTCCGCGCTGGGTCTTCTGATCCACGCGCTTGCGCTGGGCGGAACGCGTTGGCTTGGTTGCTCGGCGCACCTTGGGAACACTGGCGGCCGCGCGGATCATCTGCGCGAGGCGCTCCAGTGCTGCGTCCCGATTCTGCTCAAGACTGCGAAACTGCTGTGCCTTGATGACGATGACGCCGTCGCGCGTGCGGCGCTGATCAGCCTGGGCCAGCAGACGCTGCTTGCAGCTGTCAGGCAGCGATGAGGCCGCGATATCAAAGCGCAGATGCGCAGCACTCGAGGTCTTGTGCACGTTCTGGCCGCCGGCGCCTTGCGCACGGATGGCGGCAAATTCGATCTCGCGCAGGGGCAGGGCGAGCGTATCGGTAATCTGGAGCATGTCCCCCACAGCATAGAACCTCTGAAGGCACGCGGTCGCGCCAGCCGGCGGTCGGTCAGCGCCTGCCGTTGGGTCGCTTGCCGCCGCCCGCAGCGCTGCCGGCGCTCAATCTGAGGGTCCGGTCGCCGTTGAATGTCGACAGGCCCAGAGGGGATGGCGGATGGCACATAGAGACAGCGAGCGCCGCAGGACCAGCGTGATGGGGCGACTCAGGCGCCTGCTCTACGCCGGCCTGCTGAGCGCCGGCCCGCAGCTGCCGGCGCTGGCTGACGAGGCGCGCCCAGTGCCCGTGCTTCCTGAGCGCATCTACGTGGCCCTGCAGATCTTGCCGCCTTCGGGCGCGGATGATCGCCTGGAACACGCGGAGCTCCGCTTCCACGATCCGCGTATCGCTCCGTTGTTCTCAGGTCTTGCCGCTCGAATCAGCGCGCGTTCCTGGGCCTTTAGCGACGAGTGGCGTCGCGCGCGCGGTGGAGTGGGGCTTGATATCGAAGTCCTGGAGTCCGGCAATCTCCATCTGAATCTGGTGCCGGCGCGGTACGGTGCCGACCATGGCGTGCGTTGGCAGCTGGGCGGCGACGGCCAGACTCGACGGACCCATCTGTGGTCGTTAGGGGGCGGGGTTGATCTGGTACGCATGATGGAGGTGGATCAACGCGAGCCGGGCGCGCACCGCCATCAGCGCCTTGTGCTGAGCCCGCAGCTGGTTCTCGACCTGGACCAGCTGGCGGACGTGCCGGGGAGCGCGCAGCTGACCCTGCAGCAGACCTACTGGCGCGAGGCCGCCAGCCGGCGCGCGATGCCGGAAAGGGTCTGGCAGCTCACGCTGGGCTGGCGCTACTAGAGCTAGTGGCGGTAGCCCTTGACCCGCACCTTGAAGCTGGTGGCCGGCCCCGGAGTCGGTGCAGTCTTGGTCTTCAGCACGTAATCGGGTGACTCCAGCTCGAGATCCAGCTTGTAGAACAGGCGCGCCATCGACAGCGCCATCTGCACTTCGGCCAGGCTCTTGCCCAGGCAGGTGTGCGGGCCGCGGCCATAGGGTGAATACACGCCCGGCTGCATGTGTTCTGCGCGCGGCTTGGCGTAGCGATCGATGTCAAACTTCTCGGGCTGCGGCCAGTATTCCTCCATGAAGTGCGAGACGGAGGTTGCGATGTAGATCATCTCGCCTTCGTAGATCTGATGGCCGGCGAACACAAAATCCTTGGTGGCCGTGCGCATCTGCGCTACGGCGATGGGATACAGCCGCATCGCCTCCATGATCGCGCCGTTGAGCGAGGGCAGGCGCTTCATCATCGACTCTTCGTCGACCTGGCCGTCGGCAAACAGCTCATCCACTTCCTGCAGTATGCGGGCCTTGACCTCCGGATGCTTCAGCACCGAATACACCACGGCTGAAACGGTATTGGCGACGGTATCCAGGCCGGCGACATAGGGGCCGGTCAGCGTCACGATCAGGTCGGATGCCGGCATGACCTCCGGCGTATCCAGATGCGCGCGGAACACGTCATCGATCAGGTTGCGCTCCTCCGGCTTGACCGTGGCCGCACGTGCGCGGGCCTGGTCGATCATCTTCTGTCCCAGTTCGAAAACCCGGGCCTTGGCCTTCTTGTACACCGGCCGCTTCAGCAGGATTTTCGGCCGCTGTCGCGTGACCAGCACGTTGAGAATGTGCAGGATGGTGATGCGGATGTCCTTGACGTACTCCAGCGGCGCGGCGCCAGTGAGTATGGTGCCGAGCTGGTCAACCACCATGTACTGCATGGCGGGCAGCACGGAGACCTTCTGACCTACCGGCCAGTCGCGCTTGAGCGAGCCATCGGTGATGTCGACCAACTCGTTGTAGCGCCCCTTGATGGACTCTTTCGAGTAGCCATGGCGCATGATGTCCCGCAACTCCTTGTGCGCTTCACCATCGGAGCCGGTCAGGATGCGCGTGGCACCGTACTCTTCGACCAGACCCTGCCAGAACTCCTTCGAGCGCAGGCATTCCTTGCCCTCGCGAGTGCCCAGAAAGGTGGCTGCCTCCACGCCCGCAATGGTGACGTACTTTTCGCCAAGGATGCTGAGCCGGAACACCGGCCCGTACTTGCGGTAGGACTCAAGGAAGAACTTGGCGGGGTCCTTGGCCATGCCAAGCAGGCTGCCGATCAAGGGCAGGCCCGGAAGGCGCGGCGTTTCGCGCAGCGCGGCGGTAGCGGTAGCAGTAGCGGTGGTCAAAGCAAGTTCCCCAGGGAATAGGCCGGGCCGCCATGCAGCGGGCCGTGTACGGCAGTCTCAGAGAAGTTTTTAGCAGACCCCCGTGGCTGGCAATTCCTCCAAGCGGAGTAGGCGCCCGCTGCAGGGACGGTGTTCCGCGCATGTTCAGTAGGGGCTGTGCACACTGATTGCGGTTGCTCCCGCTGGCAACGCGCAGCCGGAGCGCTCGCTCAGGCTTCTGAGCCTGGTGCGTACATTCCCCCGAAACGGAGGTGCTTATGTCCAAGGATATGGAGAATCTCAAGGAAATCGTCGAAATTGCGCGTGACGGCGAGAAGTTCTACCAGGATGCAGAGGCCAAGGTGGCGGATGCGACGCTGAAGTCGGTATTTGCGCGCATGGCCGGCGCCAAGCGCGAGCTGGTTGCCTCGCTGTCGCAGCGCATTGCCACCAGCGGCGAGACCCCGCCGCAATCCGGCACGCTGGCGGGTGCGGCGCGCAAGGTCTACACCGATATCGCCGCGAAGTTCGTCGAACGCAACGCGTCGGTCTTCGTCTCGCAGCTGGAGGAGACCGAGGATCGGTTGCTGGCCCAGGTCGAGAAGGCGGCCGGTGATGCCACGGACCCCGCAGTGCGCCTGACCCTGCAGGCCTACCTGCCCAAGGTTCGCGCCTGCCACGACGAGATGCGCAGCATGAAGCGACAGATGGCCGCCTGAGGGTGGCCGTGCCCTCGCCGCAGCTGGGCGGGCCCCGACATCACAGATGCCGGGGCTTTTTTGCGGGTGGTGTAGGGTTATCCGGCCGTTGCCGGTAACGTGGGCACGGAACACGCTGTGCTGCGACGGGTCAGTAGCTGCAGCGGCGGGCAATAATGCCCGAGTAAAAATCCAAGGACAGAGCGCGCAATGAATAGAAGCACTTTGATGGTCGTGGCCTGCGTCGTGGCGGTGCTGGGTGCCGCCGGTTGGTACATGTTGCGCTCCGAGCCGTCCGCGCCCGAGGTCGTACTGGCGCCGCCTGCGGAGACGGCGGGCGGCCTGACGCAGGAGCAGGCTGAAGCCCGGATTGAATACCCGCTGCCGGAAGCTGCGGAAACCGAGGCCAGCGAGCCCTTGCCGGCGCTTGATGAGAGCGACGCACGTATGCGCGAAGCGCTGGATGGCGTCTTCGGCACGGCGCCGCTGGAATCCTTCCTGATTCCTGAGCGCATTGTCCGCCGCATCGTCGTGACCGTGATCAGCCTGGATGGTGAGCCGGTGCCGCTGCGCCTGCGCCCCTTGCGGCACACCCCAGGACTCTTGATGGTCAAGGAGACAGCCGACGGCCGCATTCTGCTGGATCCGAAGAACGGCGAGCGCTATCGGCCACTGGTGGCGGCGCTGCAGGTCGCGGACATGGAAGCGGTGGCGGCGCTCTACGTGCGCTACTACCCGCTGTTCCAGAAGGCCTACGAAGAGCTGGGATATCCGGACCGCTACTTCAATGACCGCCTGATCAGGGTCTTGAGCCACCTTTTGGAAACACGCGAAATCACCGGGCCGATCGAGCTGGTGCGCCCGAAAGTGCTGTATGAATTTGCCGATCGCGAACTCGAGAAGCGCTCGTCCGGCGAGAAGATCCTGATCCGTATCGGGCCACAGAACGCCGAAGTGGTGCGCAGCAAGCTGAGAGAATTGCGCGTGGCGCTGATCGCCAAGACCGCGCAGCGATAAACCAAGCCCGCACATGCAAACGCCCCGCAGAGCGGGGCGTTTGCGTTACGGCCGGAGGAATCCGGACCTACTGGCAGGCTTCGCAGTCGGGGTCGAGTATCGAGCAGACCTTGGCGCCACCTACGTCGGTGGCAGCAGTCACCGGCGCCACCGTTGGCGCTGCCGCCTTGGAAACGGGCTTGGCGCTGACTCCGCTGTCGCCGCCTCCCACCGCATTCAGACGGTTGTCGCTGATCGTGGTCTTCTCGGCGTGGGTCGCGCCCATGGTGCGCAGGTAGTAGGTCGTCTTCAGGCCCGAGACCCAGGCGTGCTTGTACAGCTCATCCAGCTTCTTGCCGCTGGGCTGTGCCATGTACAGGTTCAGTGACTGTGCCTGGTCGATCCACTTCTGGCGACGGCTGCCGGCGTCCACCAGTACCTTGGGGTCGATCTCGAAGGCGCACTTGTAGATCGCCTTGAGATCGGCCGGCACGCGGTCGATGCGCTGCACGCTGCCATCAAAGTATTTGAGATCGTGCGCCATGACCTCGTCCCACAGGCCCAGCTGCTTCAGGTCATTGACGAGGTATTCGTTGACCACGGTGAACTCGCCGGACAGGTTCGATTTGACGTACAGGTTCTGGTACGTCGGCTCGATCGACTGCGATACGCCGGTGATGTTGGCAATGGTGGCGGTCGGTGCAATCGCCATGCAGTTGGAATTGCGGATGCCAACGGTCTGCACGCGCTCGCGCAGCGCGTCCCAGTCGAACTGGCCGGACTGTGAGGTGTCCTGCTGCAGGTACTGACTGTTGCCGCGCGCCTCGGCCAGCAGGCGGATCGAATCGATCGGCAGGATGCCGCGGCTCCACAGCGAGCCCTCAAACGAGTTGTAGCGGCCGCGCTCGGCAGCCAGATCGGTGCTGGCCTTGATCGCGTAATAGCTGACGGCTTCCATCGAGCGGTCGGCAAACTGGATCGCTTCCTGGCTCTCGTAGGCAATGCGCTGCTTGTACAGCGCATCGTTGAAGCCCATCACACCCAGGCCCACCGGCCGGTGGCGCAGGTTGGAATTGCGCG
>JBFJJW010000141.1:0-8624 GCA_041612095.1 Solimonas sp.
CCTGGGTGGCAGCAATCCCAGCGCGGATTTCAACGCCCAGCTCGAACCGCTGGACCTGGCCCTGCTCGGGCGCAGCCTGGGCTGGCCCGCATTTGGCGGCCGTCTGTCTGGGCGCTTGCCCGGGCTGCGCCTGCGCGACCGCGAGTTGTCGCTGGACGGCACGCTTAGCGCGCAGGTCTTTGATGGTGAGATCACGATCAGTGGGCTGCGGGTACTCGACCCCTTTGGCGTGCTGCCGCGGGTTCGCGGTGATCTCAGCCTGCGTCGACTCAATCTCGAGGCCATTACTGGCGCCTTTGCTTTCGGCCGGATTACTGGGCGCCTCGACGGCGAAGTCACCGGCCTGCGCCTGCTCGGTTGGCGGCCGGTGGCGATGAAAGCCAAGCTCTATAGCACCCCCGGTGACAAGACCCGCAAGCGCATCTCGCAACGCGCCATCGACAACATCTCCTCCATTGGCGGCGGCCCTACCGGCCTGCTGTCGCGCGGCGCGCTGAGTCTGTTTGAAGACTTTGCCTATGCCCGCATGGGCTGGAGCTGCGTGCTCGAGAACGGCGTCTGCACGATGGCCGGCGTGGGGCCCGCAGCGCGGGGCGGCGGCTACATCCTGGTAGAAGGGCGCTTGCTCCCGCGGATTGACGTCATCGGCCACTCGCGGCGGGTCAACTGGAATGTATTCATCAGCCAGTTGGCCAGCGTGCGCAATACCGAAGGGGTGGAGGTCCGCTGAATCCGGCGCAGCCATCCGTTCACCCGCGGTTCAGTGACAGTCGCCGCAGGCGTCCTATACTTGCCGGCCCCGTACCCGTCACGGATTGACCATGAAAACCTGGTTGCCTGTTTCTCTTGCAGTGGCCGGCGCCGCCCTCGTGGCCTGCGTCACCATCAACGTGTACTTTCCTGCCGCCGCCGCCGAGAAGGCCGCGGACCGCATCATTGACGACGTCTGGGGCCAGCAGCCGCAGACGGCACCCCAGCCTGCAGCGACTCCGACTTCCAGCCTTAGCCGCAAACCGCTGCTGGTCGTGCTGCTGGATGCGGCAATCCCGGTAGCGCATGCGCAGCCCTCGCCCGACATCGATGCGTCTTCACCGGAGATTTCGCGCCTCAAGGCTCAGATGGAGAACCGTTTCTCCGAACTGAAGCCGCTGCTGGACGATGGCACGGTGGGGCTGACAGCCGACGGCTATCTGGCGGTGCGCGATCCGGCCTCGATACCGCTGGCGCGGCGCAATGCCGTACGCACGCTGGTCGCCAATGAAACCGCCGATCGCGCCGCGTTGTACCGCGAGATCGCCAACGCCAACAAGCAGCCGCAGTGGGAAAGCCAGATCCGTACGGTATTCGCCAGCCGCTGGATCGCCAAGGCGGCTGCTGGCTGGTGGTATCAAGACGTCAACGGCACCTGGAAGCAGAAGTAAGCGGCGCGCGCAAAAGCCGAGCCAGGCAAACCGACCCAACTCCGGGCACAAAAAAGGGGCGGCGCCGTTGCGGCGCCGCCCCTTCTGATTTGCCGTGCCGCCTTAGCCGGCGTCGCCGCCCTCATCGGCCGCCTCGCCAGGCTTGGCCGCGCTCCATCCGCAGCTCAGACCTTCATTCTGCGCCTGCAAATACGTCATCAGCGGCTGGAAGTATTCGATCAGCGCGGTGCCATCCATCTGCCGCGTGCCGGTGAGCTTCTCCAGGGTTTCTGGCCACGGCCTGGACGCCCCTTCCGCCAGCATTGCGGAAAAACGCTTGCCCGCCTCGGCATTGCCGTAGATGTCGCAGTCGTGCAGCGGTCCTTCAAATCCGGCGGCATCGCACAAGGCCTTCTGGAACTGGAACTGCAGAATGAACGCGAGGAAGTAACGCGTATAAGGCGTGTTGCCGGGGATGTGGTACTTCGCCCCTGGATCGAAGTCACTTTCGTCGCGCGCCAGCGGCGGGCTTACGCCCTGATACTGCGCGCGCAGGTCCCACCAGCCCGCGTTGTAGGCCTCCGGTGCAATCTCGCCGCTGAATACCTTCCAGCGCCATTGATCCACCAGCTTGCCCCAGGGCAGGAATGTGATCTTGTCCAGAGCCAGCTTCATCTGCGCATTGATGACGGCCTTGGGGTCCACTTTCTGTTCCGGCACGAGGCCGATCTTGTGCAGGTGTTCGGGCGTCAGTGACAGCGTGATGGTGTCGCCGATCGCCTCATGGAAGCCATCGTGCGCGCCGGTCTGGAACAGCGGTGGCTGATGGTTGTAGGCGAGGTCGTAGTAGATGTGGCCCAGTTCATGGTGGATCGTGGTCAGCTGGTCCTCGTCTGGTTCGATGCACTGCTTGATGCGCACGTCGCCCTGCATGTTCATGTCCCAGGCACTGGCGTGGCAGACCACGTCGCGATCGCGCGGCTGCACCAGCAAGGACTTGGCGTAGAACGAGTCCGGCAACTTGGGCATGCCCAACGAGGTGTAGAAGTCCTCCGCCATGCGGGTCATCTTCACCGCCTGCGCCGCATCCGCCTGATGTTCCATCTCGGCGAGATCAAGCGCGGTCGGACGCCCCTTGAAGGCAGCGAGCAGCTTCCTGTACTCGTTGTCGCGCTGCGCCTTCAGCGCGCTGGTCACGTCCAGTGAGCCGACACCCTTGTAAGGCTCCACCAGCGGATAGATGTTGCTCCATTGCTGGGCCCACATGTTGCCAAGCAGGTGGGCCGGGATCAGGCCCTCCTTCGGCACCACCTGATCGCCATACTTCTGGTTGAGCTTGGCCCTCACATTGCAGTGCAGTGCCTCGTACAGCGGCGACACCTGCTTCCACAGACGCTCGACGTCGGCATCGAACTCAGCCGGGCTCATGTCATAGCCTGCGCGCCACATCTCGCCCAGATTCTTGAAGCCCAGTTCGCGCGAGCCCTCATTGCTCAGCTCGACAAACCGCTGGTAGTCCGCCTTGATCGGCTTCGAGGTGGCATGCCAGCCCGCCCAGGCAGCTGCACGCGATTCCGGCGTGGCATTGGGATCGTTGAGGATCTTCTCGATTTCCTGCAGCGCGAGGCACGGCTTCCCGGCTTCCGCATCCGGAGGACACCATTTGCCAGCGCCGTAGTTCGCCTCCATCTTCGCCAGAATCTTTGCCAGTTCCGTGCGCTTGGCCGGATCGCTAGGCGCCGGATTGGCCGTGGACAGCTTGAGTTGCAGCATGCCGCGCGCGGTATCCGGGCTCATCTCGACCCCGGTGAACGGCTTGGCTGCCTGCAACTTGTTGGACAGGTACTCCAGCCACTGCTCATTGGCGGTGGAGGCCAGCAGCTGGGTGTCATCGGTGATGTAGGTTGCCTGCGCCCATTGCGCGGCATTCAGATACGGCAACATCTTCCGATAGTCCGCATTGACGCCGGCAACGAAGGCATCGGCATCGGCGGCGGTCAGCGTCTTGGCCGCCGCAGCCTCCGGCGCCGGTGCGTCCTGTTTGCCGCAGGCGACGAGGACACTGGCGCCGAGCAGCAGGGGGATCAGTTTGTACATGTTCACTCCTTCGCAGGAACCACGTTGGAATCGGCGCCGATGAGTCGCTTGATCGGCCCGACGAAGAAGGCCAGCAGCACGCCAAACCCGGCCGTGACCAGGAAAACGGTCATGAAGCGCTGCGGCATCTCGGCGACGTTGTCCTCGCCGAAGTGTCCAGCGATCAAGCCCCCGATCAGATTACCGAGCGCCGCGCCCATGAACCAGGTCCCCATCATCTGGCCTACGTAGCGTCTGGGTGCCAGTTTGGTGACTGCGGACAGGCCCACCGGAGACAGGCACAGTTCGCCCGTGGTGTGCAGCAGATACGTCAGGATCAGCCAGGTCGGCAACACCTTCTCGCCCTGCACCACGAACAGCGACGCGAAGTACAGCACCAGAAACCCCACCCCCATCTGCACCAGGCCGATGCTGAACTTGAACGGGGTCGAGGGGTCGAGGTTGCGGCGCCCGAGGTTCATCCACAGCGCAGCAAAAAACGGGGCCAGCAGGATGATGAACAGCGAGTTCACCGATTGCAGCCAGGACGCCGGAACCTCCCAGCCGAGGATCACGCGGTCGGTATAGCGTTCGGCAAACAGGTTGAAACTGGACCCGGCCTGCTCGAAACCCGACCAGAAGACGGCTGCCGCGACAAAGAACACGGCAATGACGCCAACCCGGCGTTGCTCGCTGGCGTCCAGTCCGCCGAACACGATCACGTAAACGAAGAACGCCGCGGCACCGCCAACGATGACGTAGACGCCGGCTGACGCCACCGCGATTGCATCTATCGCAAGCGCGCCGCTCAGCGCCGATGCCGCCACCGCCACCACCGCTGCCACGGCGATGGCGACCACGCTCCAGCCCAGCTTCTGCTGGCGCGCATCACGCACCGCATCACCGCTGCGTACCGGCTCCAGGCCAGCGTCGGCCAGATAGCCGCGCGTCAGCCGGTACTGGATCAGGCCCAGGACCATGAACACGCCTGCTGCGCCAAACCCGTAGTGCCAGCCGACGCGCTCGCCAAGCCAGCCGCACACCAGCGGCCCGGCGAAGCCGCCAATGTTGATGCCCATGTAGTAGATCGAGAAGCCGGCATCGCGGCGCGCGCCGCTATCGTTCTGATACAGCTGACCGACCAGCACACTGACGTTCGGCTTCAGCAGGCCCGTGCCCAGCACGATCAGCAGCAGGCCGATATAGAACGTGGACTCGGTTGCCAGCGCCATCGTGAAATGGCCTGCAGCGATCAGGATGCCGCCGTACCAGACCGCCTGCTGCTGGCCCAGCAACCGGTCTGCGATCCAGCCGCCGGGCACCGACAGCAGATAGACGCCCGCGGTGTAGATGCCGTAAATCGCGGTTGCGGTCGGATCGTCGAGGCCCATTCCGCCACTTTCCACGGTGGCGACCATGGCCAGCACCAGGATCGCGCGCATGCCGTAGTAGCTGAAACGCTCCCACATCTCGGTAAAGAAGAGCGTAGCCAGGCCGCGCGGGTGGCCGGCCCAAGTCTGTTCGGTCATTGATGACGATCTCGTGAATGTCGTCTTGCACTATGCCGGCTGCGCGACAACGCACGCATCGGGGTATTCCCTCAGCCTGTCCACAGGGCCCGCAGCACGTGCCAGGCACCGACGAGCGCTAGCAACAACACGGCAACCATCACCACCAGGACACCATAGCCTCGCCCGCTGGCCGCAGGCGGGGGACCGATGATCGAGTCCAGATGCGTGGCCAACAGGCGCGCATTCCTGCGATTGGCCTTGAACGCAACATCGAGTACGTCGCCCAGTACCGGGACAAAACCCAGCAGCGCATCGAGCGCAATATTTCCGGCCATGCGCCACAGCACCGAGTTCGGCGCACCCACCCGCACGCCCTCAAGCAGCAACCAGCTGCTGAGCACCACGCCGACGACATCGCCCAGCCCGGGCACCAGGCCAATCAGGGCGTCCAGACCCAGGCGCCAGCGCGTGCCGGGAATGCGCACCGCGCTGTCCAGCAGCACGGACATGCGCTCTGTGCGGCGGCGAACAGCGGCAGCGCGTTGTGCGGGGGCGGCGGACGACATTTGGGGAGAATCTTCCTGAGCTACACTTGTAGGCTGAGCAACGATACCAGCAGTTCATAAAAGTGCACCGCCGATTGCGAGCCATCGCGGCAGGCGGAACCATCTACGGGAAATAGGACGAGGGAAGCGCATGCGCGCTCTGCTAAACAGCGCCCTGTTTGGTCTGGTTTACTGGCTGTTCCGGCCGTTCAACGGATTGATTCGCTATCGCAGCGCGCCACATCCGCTGGTCGAAGGGCTGAAGATCGACCCGACCAAGCCGGTGGTCTACATCCTGGCGACGCGCTCATGGGTGGACCTGTTCGTGCTGGATCGGCTCTGCAAGGATCAGGGTCTGCCCCGCCCCAGCCGCACCGGCTCCAACTTTCCCAGCGTGCAGCGAGCGGGCGTGGTCTATATGGACGCGCTGCTGCAGACGCGGGTTCGCACCACCGATCTGACCCGGCTGATCGAAACCGGCATCGCCACCAAATCGTTTGATGCGCAGCTGATTCCGGTGTCGATCTTCTGGGGCCGCGACCCCGGCAAGGAGACCAGCCTCTGGAAGCTGCTGTTCGCGGATAACGTCCAGGCCGGCAGGGTCCAGAAGCTGTTCATCATGCTGTTCAATGGGCGCAACGTGTTTGCCAATTTCGGACTGCCGTTCTCGTTCCGCGAGTACATGGACACGATTCCGGACGCGACCGTGGCGATCCGCAAGCTGACGCGCGTGCTGCATTTTCACTTCCTGCGCGCACGGACCGCCGCGCTGGGCCCGACCCTGCTTGGGCGCAACGTTGTCATCGGCGGCCTCCTGGCCTCGCGCATGGTTCAGGACGCCATTGCCCGCAGCGCCGGCCGCGAGGGCATGACCCGGGAGAAGGCGCGGGCGCATGCCCGCAAATGCGCCGAGGAGATCGCTGCCAACTACTCCACTGCCAGCATCAACTTCCTGGAACGGTTTCTTGGGCTGGTCGTGTTCAAGCGCGTATTCGCCGGCATCGATGTGCGTGGCCTGGACCGCATCCGCGAATGGGCACAGGGGCACGAGCTGATCTACATGCCGTCCCATCGCAGCCATGCCGACTATCTGCTGGCGTCATACTCGCTGTACCAGGCCGGCCTGGTGCCGCCGCATATCGCGGCCGGCGTTAACCTGAACTTCTGGCCGATCGGCGGCCTGCTGCGCCGCTGCGGTGCCTTTTACCTGCGTCGCTCCTTTTCCGGTGACCCGATCTACACGGCCGTATTCCGCGCCTATGTCGACTCCCTGATCCAGCGGGGCTACGCCATCGAGTTCTTCCCCGAGGGCGGCCGCTCGCGGACCGGACGACTGCTGGCTCCCAAGACCGGCATGCTGTCGATGGTGGCGGAAGCCGGACTGAAGCAGCGCACCCGCAAGGTTGCCATCGTGCCGGTATTCATTGGCTATGACCGCCCATGGGAGGTCGGCAGCTACGCCAAGGAACTGCGCGGTGCCAAGAAGCAGAAGGAGTCTGCGGAAGGCTTGCTCAAGGCCGGCAAGATTCTCGGCAAGTCCTATGGCAAGGCCTACGTCAACTTCGGTGAGCCCTTTGTTCTGCAGGACTACGCCGACCAGCATCTGCCCGGATGGCGTGAACACTTCAATGCGGCCATGGATGAGGCACCGGCGTCGTTCAAACCGTTTGTCACGGAGCTGGCGCTGGAGACCACACGCCGCGTCAATGCGGCAGCCGTGGCCAATCCCACCGGCCTCGCAGCCATCGCGCTGCTGTCTTCCCCCCAGCGCGTGGTGTCGCACGACGAGCTGATTGAACAGATCGGGCATCTGATCTGGCTGTTGAAGGGTCAGCCCTACGGTGAGCATCAGTACATTCCGGAATCGGCGCCGCGCGCAGTCGTCGAATGGAGCTCGCCAATCGCCCGCATCGCCCGGGTGGCGCACCCCTGGGGCGATCTGCACGGCATTGCCGATCGCGACGCCGTAGCCCTGACGTACAACCGCAACAACATCCAGCATCTCTTTGCACTGCCGTCGCTGATTGCCAACTTCTTCCGTACACGGCTGCTGCTGCCGGAAGAGTTCATCGTCATGGGTGCACGGGCGCTGTATCCGTTCCTGCGCACCGAGTTCTTCCTGCGCTGGCAGCCGGAAGAGATCGAAGCCGTCACCAGGACCTGGATCAACGTCATGGTGCAGCTCGGACTGCTGACCCGCGAGGGCGATCGCCTCCGGCGTCCCGATGCCAACCAGGCGGCGTACTCGACGCTGGCCATGCTCGGTCGCATCCTCAGCGAAACGCTGGAACGCTACTGCATGACGGCCCTGCTGCTGGCCGAGGAGCGGCGCACGCAACAATGCCTGAAGCGGGAGCGCTTCGAGGAAGACTGTCGCCTGCTGGCCGAGCGCATGGCCATTCTGACCGGGCGTGACGCACCCGAGTTCTTCGACAAGGCCCTGTTCAAGGGTTATCTCAACACCTTGATCGAAATCGGCCTGGTCACCGAAACCGACGACCGCACGCTGGCGGTGGACGCCCGTATAGACCGCATCGCGGAGCGCTCACAGGAGCTGCTGTCGGACGAAACCCGGCAGATGCTGCTGCAGCTGCTGTCTCGACGTAAACCCGCCGAGCCGGAGCCGCCGCCGGCGGCGCCTCAGCAAGGTTACTGAGTCGCTATATAATCGCCCGGGTCGGGGGGCGTCGCCCCTCTTTTCGTATTCGGTGAACCATGAACAAGTCTTTCCCCATGCTGGCCGTTGCACTCGTCGGCGCCAGCCTGATCGCAGCCTGCAACAAGCAGGAAGGTGCGGCGACCGATGGCGCCACCTCGGCGCTCGAAACCGACTCGCAGAAGTTTGGCTACGCCATCGGCGTGGACCTCGGCAAATCGCTGCAGCCGGTCAAGCAGGATGTTGACATCACCGCGCTCAAGGCCGGCCTCGATGACGTCTTCAGCGGCACCGAGCCCAAGCTCGACGACGCTGCGCGCGAAGAGGTGAAGAACACCGTCGCCAAGAAGATGCAGGAGCGGCAGATGCAGGAGCGCCTGGCGCAGGCCGAGAAGGCCACCGCCGAAGGCGAGAAGTTCCTGACCGAGAACAAGGC